>JAFGAP010000114.1 GCA_016933635.1 Kosmotogaceae bacterium | reverse complement strand
TGTTCCAGCGTGGCTCAATGGCAGAGCATCCGGCTGTTAACCGGACGGTTGGGGGTTCGAGTCCCTCCGCTGGAGCCAGAACTCCCCCCTATTGGGGGAGTTTTTTTATATCCATCTCTGCCCTGGAACCTTGGGAAAGAGTCTTGTTCTTGAGACGTTGTCTAGAGAACAAACATATCTTGTCAGTCTTTCTACACCAATTCCACAACCTGCAGTCGGGACAAGCTCTCCCGCTTCTGCGATATCCATGTACCAAGAGAGTTCTTCAGGGTCATTGCCTTTGAAGCCCATTCTTTCAAGGATTCTCTGATGTTCCCATTCCCGTTCTCCTCCGGACAGAGTCTCACCAAATCCATAAGGAAGTATTAGATCCATATCCTTGAGTGTTCTCTTATCTTCCGACAACAAGTCGTAGAATTCCCTCTCCCATATTGGGAAATCAATTAACCAAAAAGGTTCGCTAAAACTTGAGGACAGTACCGATTCAAAGTCTTTTCCATACTGTTCATAAGCGTCAATGAACTTCACCGTAGTAAAGGGTTTTGAGGGGACCGAAGGATCCGAGGAAAGAAGATCCAGTTCTTCGCCGCAACTTCTCTTCACTGAATGCATTACTGTAATTATGAGATCTTCGATTAGGGACATAATTTGCTCTCTCTTTGCGTTCCGGATTTCAAGATCAATCTGACTGAATTCGAATAGATGTCTTCCTGAAAGTGCCTTCTCCGATGTTTCAAGTCTGACATTCGGAGAAACAATGAAGATCCTATCAAATGATTTACAAGCCAGTTGCTTGTGAAATATCATTGACTGTGTAAGGCGATATTCCTGATCGTAGTAAGTGAACCTTGTGTTGTGAACTTCGTGATTCAGAGGATCGGTGATCGGAGATACAATAGTAGGAAGCAGCTCAACAAAGTTCTTTCCCCTAAGAAAATTGCTTGCTTCTCCCAGAATTGCAGATTTCACTTTAACTGCCGACTTCACAGCTGGATCACTAAGGTGCTCCAACACTTTAGAACTTAGTCTCCCGATGCTTTCCATTTTCTCACCCCTTCAAAGAATAAGGCCGATGGTCATCCATCGGCCTTGTAATCTTTTTCTGTTGCAAAGATTAACTGACCGATCCCGGCCAGTTATTATTAGAAAGTGCTATATAGTATGATATTGAAATCAGTCTCTCCATATTCCTTCCTCCTGAATGATTCATTCTACCACCTGTAAAGTAACAGGGAAAGCATTTCGTTTAAGATTTGTTGAAGTATCTTTGTTAAATAGTGCTCAATCGGTTTATAATACTAGTATGAATATTATTCCGATTTTCGTTCCACATGAGGGTTGCAGAACGCGATGCATATTCTGTAATGAATACTCCGCCACTGGAGTTACTAGAGTTCCCAATAAGAAAGAGATCGTTTCCACTGTAGAGAAGTATCTTTCATTCTTCAGACATCCGGAGGATGTGGAACTCGCGTTTTATGGCGGCACATTTACCGGGTTTGGTAATCAGCGGAAATATTTGGAGGTTGCAGCTGAGCTCTTCGAATCAGGTCTGATAAAGGGGATAAGATTCTCCACCTCGCCGGGTCTCATATCCAAGAGGCTAGTGGAGTACTTGAAACCTTATCCGGTAAACTTCATCGAACTTGGAGTCCAGTCTTTTGATGATACTGTTCTGGAAAAATCTAACAGGGACCACAATTCCATTGATGTTTATGAAGCTGCTCATTTGTTGAATAGCAACGGAATCAGCTTTGGAATCCACTTAATGACTGGACTACCAGAAGATTCCGAGAGTAAGGACATTCACTCGACCAGAGAGGCTATCAGAGTAGGTGCCTCTTCTGTTAGGCTTCATCCTCTGGTTATCTTGAAGGGTTCTCCTCTTGAAAATGAATACAATTGTGGAAGATTTTCACCTCTGAATCTCCAGGAGTCTGTTGAAATTCTCTGGAAAATGTATCTTCTACTTTCGACATCGAATGTGAAGATAAACAGGATTGGTATCTGTCTATACGGAAAGCAGATAGACAACGTAGTAGCCGGTCCGTTTCACCCTGCTATTGGCGAACTCGTGCGTGACAGACTGTTTTTTGAAATCGTCAGGGTGTTTTCGAGGGAAATGAAACGATACGAGCTTAAGCTTCACGATAAATTCAAACCATTATTCACAGGTCATAAGAGGGGTATTATCGAGGAAGCACGTAAAGAGGGGATTCTTATCGATTTCGCTCATAATGGTGAGGAAATCGATGTTTCTCTTTATATGAGACAGATCAAAGAAAGGGCTTTGGAGGGAGTTTATGCTGAGGCTTAATTCAGTTTACATAAAAGGATTCAAGAGCTTCGCCATGCCAACTAGATTCGAAGTCTCATCGGGCATGACTGCAGTAGTTGGACCCAATGGCAGTGGAAAGTCGAATGTTGTTGATGCTATAAGATGGATATTTGGCGAGCAGTCTATGAAAAACATCAGGGCCGACAGCAGAGAAGATGTCATCTTCAACGGTTCAGAGAGATTTCCCCCTTCAAACTCCGCTGAAGTCAAACTTGTGTTCGAATCAGAGAAAGGAATCTTTTCAATTGCGAGGGAGATATCCAGAGATGGACAATCGTCTTACAAAGTCAATGACAAACAGTCTAGACTGAAGGATATTAAAGAGCTGTTCCAGGGAACCGGTGTTGGAATGGATATATACTCTATAGTTGGGCAGGGACAGGTCGATAAGGTAGTGACGGCCTCGCCATACGAGCTTAGGGCTCTCATTGAAGAGGCTGCCGGTACTGCGGTGTACAAAGAGAGGAAAAAAGAAGCGCTGGGAAAGTTGGCGGCAACGGAAGAAAATCTAAGCAGACTTGAAGACATAATTTTTGAGCTTAGTAAACAACGCAAGTCTCTCTACCTAAAAGCAAAAAGGGCCGAGAAGTACGTTGAGTATTCTGCGAAACAGAAGGAGTTGAAGAATCTATTTTTCGGCAATATCGCAAGACTCGAAGAGGAGAAGCTTGAGACGCTTAACGGAGATCTTAGAGAGGTTCGTGTCGAGTTGAAAGATCTCCAGAAGAAGCTAATTGAAGGTGAATCTAAATGGTCTGCCCTAAGAGCAGAGTTCTCGGAAGTTGACAAAGAAATCGAGGGGTTCACGAAACTTCTCGAAGAGTATAAGAAACGGCAAAACGACTTGTTAGAGCTCAAAGAGATGTACTCGAGAAGACTGAACGAAAAAGAAAACAGATTGATAGAAATCTCAACCCGTATTGACAATTTCAGATCGGAAATCGAGGATCTCGATAAGAGAAAGGATGAGATTAAGCTAATTATTGAGAGCCTCGAGCAGCAGGTTTCAGATGAAGAAACCGCACTCTCTTCATCTGAAGAGGAACGGGACTCCCTTGTTAAGAATTACAGCGCGAGAGAACGAGAATGGCTCAAGCATCAGGAAACCTTTGAATCTATTTCGAAAAGGCTTTCAAAGATTGAGAATGAGCTTGAGAGACTTGAAAATAGCAGGGAAGACACGAGTAAGAGATTGCGCTTGATCGAAAACCAGCTGGAAACGAAAAGAGATAGGTTCGAAACCCTCAAGGAAGAAACCGAGTCTTTAGCAAAACAGGGTAAGGAAAGTTCAGATAAACAGCGAAAAGTTGAAGCGGAAGTGAGCGCCTCAAGAGAAAGACTCGTTGAGCTGGATGCAGAATTGGAGAAAGCTAGAGATCGTCTTTCGAGTAATGAAAGCGAGTTTAGAAGATCTCAAATGGAAAGGGGCTTACTCCAGAGGCAGCAAGAAGAGTATCAGGGATTCTCCAAAGCAGTCAGAGAAGTTTTCTCCAGAAAGGAGAGTTTTGCGGGACTCAGAGATGTTGTTGCAAACATCATACAGGTACCAGAATCCTTTGAAACTGCCATAACAGTTCTTCTAGGATACCGTATGCAGGATATAGTAGTTGACGACTCAATAACCGCAAAGAGGATCATCGAATTCTTGAAATCCTATAAGATAGGTCGGGTGACCCTACTTCCCATTGACATGATTGACGGCAGTTTCAGAAATTTTTCCAGGGTTGAGTCGCATCCAGGTTTTGTAAACTACGCTGCCAGGCTTGTAGAAATCCCGGATGGTTTCGAGAAGCTACCTGTTTATCTTTTCGGAAACTCAATAGTGGCAAGAACCCTTGATGATGCGATTGAAATGAGGAGATCGAATGGTTTCATTGGAAGAATCGTATCCGTCGATGGTCAGCTGTTAAGCAGCGGTGGTTCCATTACTGGAGGTTTCATTGGAGAAGAGACTCGAACCGATCTACTCTCAAGGAAGAGACGGATCCAAGAGCTTTTAGAAAGAGAAGATGAACTGGGGAAACAGATGCAGTTAGACAATAAGCAAATCGAAAGATTTAGGGACGAAATGACGGAGGTTCGTGGATATCTGAAGGCGCTGCAAGAAGAGCTCAATGAACTGGCCTCAAAGGGGGCGGCAATAAACAGAATGATAGCAGAATTGCTAAAATCCGCTCAGGAAGTTGAGGAAGAGATAGCAGAGCTTCAGAAACTTGAGAACGAATACACTAGAAGGATGGAAGAGAATTCTAGAAAGAAGGAAGTTCTTGTTGGAGAACAATCTACCCTGAAACAAGAGCGCTCTGAACTGCAACGCAAGGTTGAAGAGGAATCCGAAGAGCTTAAGAAACAGAAGAAAGCTCTCGAACAGCTTCAAGAGAAGATTGTGGATACCAGGCTTAAGCTATCAACTCTATACGAGAAGAAGGAGCAGTACACAAAGGAACACAGTTCATTGATACAGAAGAGCAAAGCTGATCAGGAGAACATCGATCTTCTTTCACGGGAGGTTTCCGAGGTTGAATCAGAGACGGAACGACTGAGAAGACAGGTGTCGGATCAGGAAAGGGAGCTAGCTTCAGTCAAGAAGGAAACGGAAAACCTCTTTTCGAGCATAAGAAACCAAAGGGAAGGGAAAGAGCAAAGGCTTTCTGCCCTTCAAGAGGCCGAAGAAGAGATAAATGAGATGAAAGCAGAGAGAGAAAAACTCCGAGATAAATCACACAAACTTGAGATGCACATTCAAGAGAGCGAGATGAAATTGTCAAGAGTAAGAGAAGAATTGGATGAAGTTGAAGAAGAGATTGAGATTCTTTCCGAGGAGAGACTCCAAGATATCAAGGTAGAGCTCGACGATTACGAGAACAAACTGAAATTTCTTGGAAGCGTTGACCTTGAGGCAATTGACGAGTACGGAGTTGTAGATAAGGAATATCAAGAACTCGATGAGCAGAAGAAGGATTTAGAAGAAGCCAAAATAAAACTCATCGAATTGATTGATAAGACAGATGCCAAGGCTAAGAGTATCTTCATGGAGACCTTCAACAGTGTGAACGAAAACTTCAGTCAATACATTGAGGAGATCTTCGACGGAGGAGAAGGCGAGATAAAGATAATTCCTGGTGAAGACTTGCTTGAGACCGGTTTAGAGATCACAGTCAGGAGACCTGGTAGAAAGATCCAGAAGCTTCAACTCCTATCCGGTGGAGAAAAGGCCCTTGTTGGAATAGCTCTCGTTTTCTCGTTGCTGAGCATAAAACCCAGTCCTTTTTACGTTCTAGACGAAGTTGATGCTCCACTAGATGATTTCAATGCAGAAAGGTTCAGAGTTTTGCTAAAGAAACATGCAGCCGACACTCAATTTCTTGTTGTTACTCATAACAAACTTGTTATGGAGGTCGCGAATGTTCTTCATGGAGTGACAATGACAGACGGTCTTTCAAGAGTAATCCCCGTCGAACTGCAATCGGTTGAGACAGTTATCGGTTAGTATTGTCCTGTGAAACTAACTGACCATATTCCCTTCCTATAACCAATAACATTCCTGCCGCGACCAGCGCAGAGCCCACAATAAACAACATCGAAGGTGAATTTCCGAGAAAGACAATGTCGGCGATTACGGTGAAAACAGGGATTGTGTAGACCCATAGAGTAGCCGCCTTTCCTCCCCAAAGATCTATTCCTTTGTTCCACATTATGTATCCTAGAGCGGATGCAAAGATGCCTAAGAACAAAATGCCCGAGACTGCGCTGAAAGAAAAGACGACGGGTTTTTTGAAAAGAAAAATTTCTGAAAGAGCAAAGGGCGCGGAAAAAAGAAGTCCCCAGAGCATTATTTCCAGAGTTGTCCATATCGAGCTGTTGTGAATCTTCTCGTAAAAGTAAGTGTATGCCGCCCAAGAAACTGCTGCACCGAAAGAGAAAAGGTTTCCTATTACGCTGGACCCATCGGCAAATCTTCCTGAATAAATAATCACCGAAAGTCCCGAGAAAGCTACGAGGCCGCCCAAGTATTCAACGGGATCGTATTTTTTTCTTATTAGGTCATAAAGAAGTATTGTAAGTATGGGGGCCGTGGATACAATCAAAGAAGCATCAGCGGGATTCGTCATTGTCAAACCATAGTTTTCAAAGAAAAAATAAAATGTGATCCCCGAGAGACCTGCTAAGGCAGCATTCTTGTGATCAACCGTATTGAAGGAACCCCTCCTATTTGAAGATATAGGAAAGAGAATCGCGATCGCAATTGCAAAACGAAGAAAAGCAAGCAGCATTGGAGGCAGCGAATTGACGGCCACCTTGGTAAAAATATATGATCCACCCCAAATCACTGCCGTTGTTGCCAGAACAATCAGACCTAGAGATCTTCTCTCAGTCTTCTTCATATTCTCTTATAAGGTGAGTAATGGAGATCTGATCTAAGAATCAAAGGCTCCATAATAAGTGCTTCAAACGGTCTGAGATCAACCGATACCGTTCCGAACGACACTTTAAATGTTCTTCCGGATAGAACGTCCTTCATTTCCGTACCGTTCATAAGAAACCCCTCCTGCAAAAAAACCCTCGACTTTATATTGTTTGCGGTAGGGTTGACTATGCAAAGAACCATATCCTCCACAATTTCGTCAGTCCTCTTGAATGATATGAGCGAACTATCCGAAGAAAACAAGGGTTTGAAGCTACCCGCTCGAAGTGATGCTTTTGTTTCTCGGATCGCGTTTAGCCTCTTATAAAGGATCTGCGTCTCTGTTTCCTTCGAAACACTTTGCCACTCCATCGGAGCCCTGTTCTCAGGGTCATTGCTCCCACTCATTTCTATTTCCTCGCCATAATAGATCAAAGGAATCCCGGGAAGACAATACTGAAGAACAAGCGCTGCCTTTACCTTCTGGAAGGATCCAAGCTCGTTCTTCAGCCTTGGTACGTCGTGTGAAGAGAGGACAGTCCAAGAGTTAGAAATGAAGCTCAAGCCAGCCTCTTCAATGGTCTCATTAATGACTTTCAATGCGTCATGTCCGGAAAGATAACCATTGAGAGCCTCCCAGATTACCAGCCGAAAGTAGTAATTCATAAGCCCGTCCAGATTTGATTGCTCGGGCCAACCACCGGGATAGTTCCAGATTTCCCCGATAACTACTGCATCGCTTCTGATCGATTTTGTCATCGAAACGATTTCTTTCAAGATTTGTGGTCCAAGATCATAGGCAACATCCAGTCTCCAGCCATCTACGCCCATCTTTAGCCATTGAGCTACAACTGAGTCATCTCCCCTAAAAATCATGTTTGAAAGGATAGGATTTTCAAGATTGAGCTCGAGAAGATTGCTCGAGTCCATCCAGCCTCTTAAACCCTTTTCTCCTTTGACGAAGTACTTCAAGAATTCCTCGTTTCCTTGGGAGATACCAGGTTCCTTGAATAACTCATGAGAGTTGACCCATTTTCCTGAAGCTCCAACGTGATTGAAAACTCCGTCCAGTATTATGCTAAGCCCCTTCGAGTGAGCAGTGTCAATGAGTAAAAGGAATTCTTCCTCCGTACCAAAGTCAGGATCTATCCTAAAATAATCAATAGTGTCATACTTATGATTCGTGTGTCCCCAAAACACTGGATTCAAATATAAAGTTGATGCGCCAAGCTCCCTTATGTAATCTAACTCTTCGGTTATTCCTGCCAGATCGCCTCCCCAGAAATCATATTGATGATTGCCGTCCGGGGAAGCAACGGGTTTTTCTCCCCAATCTCTGACTCTTTGCTTTGGAAGCAGGTAGTGACCTTGTTCGCGTTTTTGAAATACGTTTTTTCCATAGCCAATCTTGAATCTATCGGGGAATATCTGATAGACGATAGAATCTCTGTGCCAGTCTTTCATCTTTTTTCCTCCAGGAATTCATTGGCATAAGCAAGATAGACCATTCCAAGAAAAATGTTGTTTCTAACGGACCAGAGCTCTTGGGGTTTAATGTTTATCTTAGATTGCTTCAACCAAGAATTCAAAGTCCAAAGAGTCATCTCGTAGATTTGCATCAGTCCCCTTGAATACACATATTCAGAGAACGATTCGTCTATACTTCTTTCTTCCATCAAAGCAAAGGGGTTCAAAGAGGATTCAACTACCATGATTGCGAGTACTACTTCCGGGTCCAGACTAGACAAATCCAGAGTCTTTATTTCGCTTCCAACAATAATATCAACTTTCACATTTTCGAATTCCATTAACGCATTGTAAATCTCTTCTGATAGGCGATTCTTAAAGATTGCGGATCTGTCGGAAAGTGAACTGCTGGATTCAATTAGCAAAGCTATCTTATTTTCTACGTCGGGACGTTCCCTCTTTGCATTTTGCTGTGAAAGATCCGATATTGTCTGGCTACTGATGAAGAGATCATTCTCTAAAACATTGTGCATCTTTACTGAACCGTTCAATCTATAACTCAGTGAGCCGCTCTTGTCAGTGAAATATTCGTATGCTTCAATCACACGGTCATCGTACTGGTAAGACGGGTTTTCAAGAATGGCCTTATAATCGGCTCCAAGGCCTGCATTATAAAGCACGGAGAGAGCTGCAACTCTTTCAAGTCTATTCTTTGCGCTAAGGGAAGTGAGTATCAGTAAAAAAAATATGATCGATACAAGGAGAATCGAAAGTACGATCATATCAATCTTCTTACCCTTGTCCATATTCCACCTCGCGGCAATTATAGCAGAGAAAAAGCCGGGTTGCCCCGGCCTTTTTACTATTGACTCTACCTCTTCTTCTTTTCTGGTTTGTCGAACTTACATACACCAACTGGACATACTGGAGAATTCACATGAGAAAGGAACTCGTTCTCAAACCTGTCGAGTATAGATCGCAATGGGATTGGAACGGATTGACCGAGACCGCAGAAAGATGATTCTTCCATTGTGTCAGATATGTCATATAATTGGTTGAACATCTCCACAGTTCCTCTTCCCTTTGAGAACTCGTTAAGAATGTGCACAATTACTCGGGTTCCTTCCCTACAAGGTGAACACTTTCCGCATGATTCGTGAGCGAAGAACTCCATCAGATTCTTTGCAATATCAACTGCACAATGGGTTTCATCGATCGCGAGAATAACTCCAGATCCTAGAGATGCGCCAGACTTCTTGAAGGAATCGAAATCCAGCTCAGCATCCATCTCTTCTGGTTTAATGAAGGTTCCTGCGGCACCGCCCGTTTGTACCATTTTTAAGGTTCTACCATTGGGGATTCCTCCGCCAAATTTGTGAACAAGATCTCTCACGGATGTTCCCATTGGTACTTCAACTATTCCTCTCTTAACAAGATCCCCGCACAAAGAAAATACCTTTGTTCCCGGTGATGATTGAGTCCCCATCGAACGGAACCAACCTGCTCCCTTATCTATTATTGGCGGAACACACGCAAAAGTCTCGACATTATTGACGACTGTCGGTTTGTCATAAAGTCCACTGACAGGAGGATAGGGAGGTTTCAGTCGAGGTCTTCCCGACTTGCCTTCTATAGACTCTATAAGGGCAGTCTCTTCGCCACAAACGTATGCTCCAGCACCAAGTCTGACAGAAAGATCGAATGAAAACTCCGTTCCGAGAACTGACTGTCCCAAAAGCCCGTACTCATATGCCTTGCTTATCGCACCCCTTAGACTTGCCACAGATTCGAAGTATTCTCCTCTAATATATATATATCCTTTACTTGCACCTACAGCGTATCCGGCAATAACCATACCTTCTATAACTGAATGAGGATCTCCCTCCATGATTAACCGATCCTTAAACGTACCCGGTTCTCCTTCGTCAGCGTTACAGATCACGAACTTCTCATCGGATCGGACCTTCTGCGTAAATTCCCATTTCAGCCCAGTTGGAAAGCCGGCCCCTCCTCTTCCTCTGAGGCTGCTCTTCTTCAACTCTTCTATGACTCCCTCAGGAGTCATTCTCAATGCCTTTGCAAGTCCCTGATATCCATCTAGCGCAATGTATTCTTCAAGATTCCGCGGATCGATAGAACCGGCATTTCTCAGGACGATTCTCTCCTCATTCGATGATTCGCTAGCTTCAACACTTCCTCCCGAATCAAATTCAGCAATGACCAGATCTTTGACTATTCGACCCTTCAGAAAGTGTTCCAGGACAATTTTCTCAATGTCTGCTTCGGACTTTGCAGAATACATTACATCGTCGGGGAGTACAAGAAAGAGAACTCCTCTTCCGTAATCGCCAAAAGAGCCAGTCTCAAGAATCTCTACCATGGAACTCAGATTATAATTCTCGACCAGAGTATTGAGATAGTTCTTGAAGTGTCTGGCACCTAGGAGCAAGCTGTTCGAATCAATAGATACGAGAACAGTGATTGGTTTGCTCATCATTACTCACTCCTCTCTCTTGAGACAATCTCGTGTATTATTTCGGAGACTCTTTCTGGAGTAAGGTTTCCATATGCCTCATCATTTATCATCATGACAGGAGAGACTCCGCAGAGACCAAGACAACTAGTTTCTTCCAGTGTAAACAAGCCATCTTCAGTAGTCTCACCGAAGCCTATCTCAAGTATATTTTTCAGAGCATCTATCACAGCCTGTCCGCCTGTTACATGGCAAGGAAGGCTCTTGCAAACTCTGACTACGTATTTGCCTCTCTTGTGAGTCGAGAACATCGTGTAAAATGTGAGAACCTCATAAATCTTGGAAAGGGGTGTTCCAGTCAGTTCCTTCAACACTTCTGCTGCCTCGATTGGAATAAAGTTGCCGTAATGATCTTGAATTGCGTGAAGAGTATTTATTAGTATGTCTCCCTCCTCAAGGCTCTGGCCACTTATATCTTCATAGATTCTTGTTACAGTCACGCGGACATCTTCAACAGACATATAAGTTCCTCCCTTCAACCCTCTTCGAAGTAGCAAAAGAACCCCCGATGAAGGGGGTTCTAAAAACTGTCTATGGAGATACTTTGCTGATCGCTCCAAATCTGCAGACTGCAAGACAACTACCGCATCTGGTGCAGATTTCCGGATCTATTTCATGTGGTGTTCTTACCGAACCGCTTATCGCTTCTACAGGGCAAACTCTTGAGCAAGCAGTACAACCCACACACTTCTCTTTGCTTATCACCACGCGTGTCAAAGATTTGCACTTCTTGGCGAAGCATCTTCCTTCCTTCACATGTGCTTCGTATTCGTCCCAGAAATAACGCATCGTCGATATTACTGGCTGCGGAGCCGTCTGGCCAAGTCCACAAAGCGAAGTTGCCATAATGTTCTCGCCGAGATCTTTCAGAAGATGTAGATCTTCCATAGTTCCTTCTCCACTTGTAATCCTTTCAAGGATTTCAAGCATCCTTCTCGTTCCGTCTCTACAAGGCGTACACTGACCACAAGACTCTTCGACTGTGAACTCAAGGAAGTACTTTGCAACATCGACCATGCAACTGTCTTCATCCATTACAATCATTCCACCGGAACCGATTATAGTTCCCAGTTTCTTCATGTTGTCGTATGTTATTGGGGTATCTATCAGTTCTAGAGGAATGCATCCTCCACTTGGCCCGCCGGTCTGAATTGCCTTCAGTTTCTTCCCACCGGGCACACCCCCGCCGATTTCGAATATCAGCTTTCTCAAAGTTATTCCCATAGGTACTTCAACCAAACCTGTGTTCTTGACATTCCCGGCAAGGGCGAAGACCTTTGTTCCCCTCGATCCTTCTACGCCAAACTTGCTGAACCATTCGCCGCCATTTGTGATTATAGGTGGAATATTGGCATAAGTTTCTACGTTGCTTAGAAGAGTAGGTTTCTGCCAGAGTCCTCTATTTGCGGGAAAGGGAGGTTTAACTCTTGGAATTCCCCTCTTCCCTTCAATCGAGTTGATCAGTGCAGTTTCCTCGCCGCAAACAAATGCGCCTGCTCCGATTCTTATCTCAAGATCGAATGAAAAATCGGTACCAAGGATATTTTCGCCCAGGAAACCATATTCTCTAGCCATTTTCATAGCGTGAGTAAGCCTCTCGATTGCCAGCGGATATTCAGCTCTTACATACACGAAACCCTTTTGAGCACCGATAACACGTGCAGCTATAGTCATTGCTTCAACTATCGAGTGGGGGTCTCCCTCAAGGACCGCTCTATCCATAAATGCTCCAGGGTCACCTTCGTCTGCGTTGCAAATAACGTACTTCGTCTCGCCTTCTGCCTTTTTGGTGAAGTCCCACTTCATCCAGGTTGGAAATCCAGCTCCGCCCCTGCCCTTAAGTTCGCTCTTCTTAAGTATTTCAATTACATCGTCCGTGCCAATTTCAAATAGGACTTTATGCAGAGCGAAGTAGCCGTCTCTAGCAATGTACTCATCTATGGAAAGAGGATCAATTACTCCCAGGTTTCTAGTTGCAATTCTTACCTGCTCCGTGAAAAAGGGAAGTTCCTCCTGAGGCCTTTCTCTTAGATCCCCCATATCTCCTACATAGAGTAGATCTTCAACTACTCTTCCCTTTAGGATATGCTCTTCTACAATTCGAGACGCATTTTCTGGAGTGATCTTCTGATAGAAGACACCTTCAGGGTAAATCACAAGTATTGGGCCAAGGTCGCAAGCGCCCATGCATCCAGTTTCTACAACTCTGACAACGTTTTCTAACGAATACTTCCTCAGGGTTTCCTCAAATACGCCCTTTACACTCTTTTCGCCTGCAGAAATGCAGGCCCCTCCAGCACAGATCAGCACCGTGTTTTCAACTGCGGGCACCCGTAATCACCTCTTCGTTATAGTTCTCCTCTTTTCACTATCAGATCTCCGACGACCTTTCCCCCGACGATGTGTTGTTCGACCACTCTCTTCGCCTGAGCCGGGGTAACATGTCCGTATATTATTGGATCTGATCCTTCAAGATGAACCTCTATTGTTGGTTCAACATCGCAGAGACCAAAACAACCTGACTGAACGACGGAGACATCGTCGATTCCCTTCTCTTCTAGTAAATCGACTATTGCTCTAAGCGTATCCTTTGCACCCGCTGCAATTCCACATGTACCCATCGCCACTATCACTTTTCCTCTTTTGCCTGAGTCACGCATCTTAAGGCCCTTCATTGCGTTCTCTTTGATTTTCATAAGTTCCTCAAGGCTCTTAATCTTCGCCATCACTCGGCCCTCCTGTATTTGTCCAGAATCTTCGAAACCTCATCTGGGCTGACTCTTCCGTAGTAATCATCTTCGCCAATCAAGACAACCGGGGCCATACTGCAAGCACCCAGGCATCTGACAGCATGAATCGAAAAAAGCCCATCGGAGGTTGGTTCGTTCATTTCAACATTCAGTTCGTCACGAAGTCTTTCGAGAATTTTATCTGCACCTTTTACATAGCAGGCAGTTCCTAGACAGACTTTTATTTGGTTTTTTCCCTTTGGTTTCATGCTGAAGAAGTTATAAAAAGTCACGACTCCATATACCTGACTCAAAGGAATATCTAGTTTCTCAGACACGTGTTGCTGGAGTTCTTCGGACAAGTACCCAAAGATCTCCTGTGCTTTGTGAAGCACATTAATTAGTACTCCCGTGTTGCCTTTCACCGAGTCTATGTACTCGTCAAGCTCTTTGTAGAGCCGCTGACAATCCGGGCAATTAACAAGTGACAAACCTTGCACCTCCTTTGAGGAAAGAATGTTATTTATTTCACACATGCATTATAACATGCACCTAGAGAAATGGGCTGATTACTGTGTTAAAATAACCCATGTTCAAGGAGCCTTGTGAGGAGGAGATTAGATGGATCTAGAATCCTTTGTTCGTGATGTTCCAGACTTTCCAAAGGAAGGCGTAGTTTTCAAAGACGTCACTCCATTGTTAAAGGATCCTTTGGCTTTTAGAGAGTGCATATTAAGGATGTCAGAAAAAGCGATGAAAGTTGACTTCAATATAATGGTGGCTCCAGAAGCGAGAGGATTCATTTTTGCAGCTCCCCTTGCTTTTGAGATAGGTAAGGCGCTTGTTCCGGTTAGAAAACCGGGAAAACTTCCTTACAGAACAAAGGAAATCGAGTATGAATTAGAGTATGGTAGGGCGACTCTTCAAATGCATGTAGATGCAATCAGCAAGGGAGATAAAATTCTTATTGTGGACGATATCCTGGCCACGGGAGGAACTATGCAGGCAATTGCTGAAATGATTGAAGAAAGCGGAGGAGAAGTCGTTGGAATTCTTTGCCTGGCCGAACTAGAATTTCTCGAACCAAGAAAGAAGCTATCCAGGTACAATGTGGAAACTCTTATTACTTACTAGTGGAGGTTTGAAGAATGCTGAAATATGACTTCTCATTTGCGTTTAAGGAGACTCTTGAGAGCGGGCTTGCCTTTGATGAGACATTCGAGATTGGGAAAGCTCTATCTGCAAACTTCGAAAAGGTTTTTCAGCCGCTTCCTGGTTTTCTTAGGATTCTTGACGATGACGAGATTCTTGAAGAAGTTGGGGCGTTCAAATCTTGGCTTCAGAGGTTCGAGAACTTTGTCGTCATTGGGATAGGAGGGTCGGCCTTGGGAAATCAAGCCCTTCACTCCTCACTTAAACCAATCAACTGGAACTCTCTTGGTAATGAAAAGAGGGGCGGAAAGGCACGGATGTTCCTTCTGGACAACGTTGATCCAGATATGATAGCCTCTGTTCTTGGAGAACTTGATCTTGCTCACACTGTGTTCAACGTAATATCCAAGTCCGGAACAACTGCCGAAAGTATGGCTAACTATCTGGTAGTCAGAGGGTTGCTCGAAAAGTTAGACCTGCCTGCCAAAGAGCATTTCGTATTTACAACCGACAAGAATAATGGTGTTTTAAGACAAATAGCGGACAGTGAAGGGATAAGATCTCTGACGATTCCAGATGATGTAGGTGGGCGTTTCAGCGTTCTTACCCCCGTTGGACTCCTTTCTGCAGTTGCTGAGGGAATAGATATTGAGCAGATCTATGAGGGCGCCAGGTTTGGCAAGGAAAGGTACTTGAGGGATGATTTAAAATCAAACCCCGCTGCTGTCTGTGCTCTGATTCATTACGCATACTTGAAGAAGGGGCACAATATCTCAGTGATGATGCCTTATTCAAATAGGTTATTCACTCTCGCTGATTGGTACAGGCAACTGTGGGCAGAATCTTTGGGAAAGAAATTCGATCTTTCCGGAAGAATCGTCCATACGGGTCAAACCCCTGTGAAATCTTTGGGTGCGATCGACCAACATTCTCAGGTTCAGCTCTATAATGAGGGGCCAAAGGATAAAATAGTTACATTGGTGAAGGTCGAAGACTTTGTAAATCAACTTACAATTCCTTTTATACATTCTGATATCGAGGCTCTATCGTATCTCAATGGAATCGAAGTCGGGGAGCTTCTAAATGCAGAACTTCGGGGAACCTCTATTGCTCTCGCTGCAAATGGTGTGCCGAACATGACGATTATCTTTCCTCAGATAGACGAAGTGCATGTGGGTGAGTTTATTGTATCTTATGAAATACAGACAGCTATCATGGGATTTTTGCTGAAAGTAAATCCATATGACCAGCCGGGGGTGGAACTGGGAAAGAAACTTACTTATGCTTTTATGGGAAGAAAGGGTTACGAGGAAGTAAGGGATAGATATGAAGAGAAAACTTCATGGAGGTTTGAACTATGAAGTCCGAGCTACTAAGAGTTCTTGAGGGTTTTTCAGTTGAGGAAGTCTTCTATACTTCAGGAGAACCAATACCTACTTTTGTGATAGTTTCGATGGAATCTGAGGAACTTTTGCAGAAGATTGGAGAAATAGAGGAAATCGAGGCAGACATTATAGTGATAAGCCCTGAAGAGAAGAAAAAGCTGGAGAATGCAAATAGTGAGATGTCAAAAGTCGTGCTGAATGTTATAGAGTCGGGAGAAAAGCTTCTGTAATGGTTGTAGGTTTTGTGGGAAAAGCGGGAAGTGGTAAGTCAACTGCTGCTGAGCGTATTGCCAAGTCAGAAATAAAGTTAATCTCTCTCGATAGGCTCGGCCACGACTCGCTGAAAGAAGAACGAGAAAGCCTGGTTAACTCCTTTGGGAGAGGCATTTTGACGTGTAGTAACGTTGATAGGAAGAAGTTGTCCAGAATAGTCTTTGAAAACCCCGATCTGCTTACGAAGCTGAATAAGATACTCCATCCTGTGATAAAGCGAAAAGCCCTGGAGATAGTTGGTAGAGATTGTTCAGATCACTATATCTTTGACGGAGCGCTTATCCATGAAATTGGACTCGAAGAGTATTGCGACAAAATCATATGGTTTGAATGCCCGGACGAGATGGCGATCGAGAGACTTATGAAGAGAGGAATAAGCAAGTCACGTGCCGAATCGATATTGGCCTCGCAACAATACCTCGATCCTATAAAGGAGTCTGTCGATGCTGTGGTTACTACATCAGGCAGTATTGAAGGGACTTTCGAGAAAGTGAGATCGATTCTTTTTGAATGGGGCATAGTGGTATAATTGGGTTACTTAGAAATTCTTTATAAGGAGGTAGGGAAATGCGCAAGAGACTGATTCTCGCTTTGTTGATTGTATCTTTTGCTGTGTTCACCTTCGCTGTGACGGAGATCGAATTCTGGCACGCGATGGGCGGTGCGCAGGGAACAACAGTCAATGAAATTGTGGCATCCTTCAACGAGGCCAATCCAGATATCGTGGTGGAGGCAATCTATGTTGGTAACTACAGTGCTTTGCAGCAGAAACTTCTTGTAAGTGCGGAAAGCAAGACATTACCTGCTCTTTCTCAGGCTTACGGCAACTGGACTGCCAGACTTATACCTCGAGATGCTGTTCAAGAACTGAATTCCTTGATTTCCGATCCCGAAGTTGGCTTGACGGATGAAGAATGGGAAGCAATATGGAATCCTTTCAAGAAAATGGTCACCTGGGGTGATACAGTATATGCCCTTCCTTTCAACAAGAGCACTTACGTACTTTATTACAACACAGACCTATTTGAGCAATATGGGCTTGAGGTTCCTAAGACTATGGATGATCTTCTGTTTGCAGCGATGATGCTTACTGAGGACAAGAACAACGACGGTCAGATTGATCAGTATGGCTTTGGTTTCAGAACCACGATCGATCATTTCATGATATTCCTGAGAGCCAATGGTGGAGAAGCAATTGATATAAAGCCCGATGGTTCGGTCGAAGTAATTATCAATTCTCCAGAAGCAAAAGAGGCTCTTCAGTTAATGTACGATATGGCTCATACCTACAACATCGCCCTTTTCCAGGGTGGTTATCTGGACGCACCATTCGGAGACGGTCAGATAGCAATGTTTGTTGAAACTATTGCATCAGCTTCTTACGTTGATTCCGGTTCAAGAGGTAAGCATGGCTGGGCGTGGGCTCCCGTTCCAATGTGGGAAGTCCAGGCTCCTCCTTTTGCGGGAACGGATGTTGTGATGTTCAAGGGGATTTCTCCTGAACAGAAGGCAGCCGCGTGGAAGTTCATGAAGTATCTCATAAGCCCGGAAATTCAGGCTTACTGGTCGGTTAAGACTGGGTACATGCCTGTTACCGAAATTGCTTTGACAACGCCTCAGTGGAAGGCTTACGAGGAGCAGAATCCTACTGTACTGGTTCCTATTAGTCAGATCCCATACGGTTCGGTTGATCCCAATGTTGCTCTCTGGGATGACGTAAGAAACATCCTTGGAACAATGGTTGGAGATGTAATCAACCAGAAGAGAACCGTCGAAGAAGGTCTAGCATGGGCAGAGCAGGAGATTCTGTTGAAAGTAGCTGAACAATAACAAATTAAGCATTGAGAAGGGAGGCCTATGGCCTCCCTTTTTTGCTGGATTCGAAGAATGAAAGCTGTCATGCCACGATCCGTTTTGGAATAATCTGTTTTTGAACTCATAAGCAAATGAAAAGACGGAATTCAGTTCAGTTTGGAGATTGTTTTCATTGCTTCATGTGGAGTTCCACTCTCTTGAGGTAGAATTGTCACGAATGTTTTCGATTTCCGGGGTGCCATCCTTGAGAGGCGGGAGTGAATGAAGAAGTACTTTCACGTATTCAACTTCTACGCGTTTTCATTTTCAATACTACTCTACCTTCTGACTTCGGCCATCAACACAAAGGCTGCATATTGGGGGCTATCTTATCTAGAAATCGGCTTGATCAACTTTGTGGGCTGTGCTTTCTACGTTGCTTCTGCTCTGGTATTTGGAAGGTTGGGGGACAAAGTTGGCTTTAAGCGAAGCCTATCGAATGGTATGTTTTTAATGGCGGTAGCGCTTGTTTTTGGATTCTTCTGGACTCATCCCATACATTTAGTGATATCGGTAATCGGAATGAATGTATTTTTCGGCTTCTTTTTTCCATCAGTTGAAGGTTTGCTTTCGAAGTCGGAGAGATCTGCTGGCGTTGACCCCGCGGCCACAGTTATCCGTTTCGTTCTTTCTTGGAGTGCGGGAAACATCGTAGGAATGGCTTTTGGCCCTTTTCTAATTCAGAAAATCCCTGTAGCGGTTTTTACTTATGGGATAACGCTCAGCTTACTGGGAACTCTGCATATAAGATCACACATCAAAAGATTCGGTGAGACTATTCCAGGCCAGTTTCATGACAGAATGAAAACTTCTCCTAGCAAAATAGATTTCCCAAAGATAAAGGATTATAGAAGAGCATATAGACTCACTTTTCTACTCGCAGGAATTATCTACACTAGCGGAATGGCACTCTTTCCGAAGTTAATCTCATCAACTGGAATTGCTCTGGAGAATGTCGGTTTCTTAACCGTAGGTGCCAACATCGGAGTTTTCCTATCGTTTGTTTTCATGAGTTTTTTCCGATTTTGGGTCGGCAGTCCTAGAATTTCCTTCCTAACAATGATGGCCGTATTTGGAGCGTCAATCATTACCTTTTTCCTGCCTGAGACTGCTCCTACATTCTTTTTGGCGACTCTGTTTTCAGGCGCGACTTATGCGGTGCCTTACATATTCGCGATATTCTATGGCCTGAATTCCCGAGATGATGATCACGGAAAGCAGGGAGGAATACATGAATCGATGGTAGGCATTATTTTTGGAGTGGGTCCGCTAATAGGGGGGTACTTTCTTCAAATATGGGCCAGTTTGAGAAGCATGGGCATCATGTCGATAGGGTTGATTAGTATCGTTTTCGTGAGTCAAATGACTTTCATCAAAAAGATTAGTGCTGAGTGGTAGCAGACCTTCATATAGCTTGCTGAATCTTTATAAGTCTCGTAGATAGAACTTCTAAGTTTAGATACTCTTCCGAAAAGTATGTCTCCTTTCTAGGATTTCAAACGTGTTCTGTGTTATAATATACAAGTTGTTATGAGTCTAGTGATTTAATAATTCTGATTAAGGTCCTGTCCTGCGTATCTTGTTTGCTCAGCAACGAATAATTCTTAAGCCTGAAGTTAATACTGAATTATTGGGGAAGATCTTAATCATTCCGTTCATCGGCTTTTTTGTCGGAAGGTTTGGAAGGAGAAGAGTATGGGTTTCTTTGAGTATCTGGCAAGAAACTACGACCTGGTTCTGATAGAGCTGCTTAATCACATAAAAATTATTGCAATAGCGATACCGATTGCAATTGGAATTGGTGTACCGATTGGAATTATAGTTTCAAGAAACAAGAAGGTTTCGTCGATAGCTCTCTACGGAGCTGGAATTCTCATGACGATTCCCAGTCTCGCCCTCTTCGGTTATATGGTTGTTCTGCTGGCTCCGCTGAAAGCGGGAATAGGCGTCACACCTGCGGTTATTGCTCTAGTTATTTATTCCTTCCTGCCTGTGATAAGGAATACTGTGGTGGCAGTAAATTCAGTTGATCCCAGAATGATAGAGGCAGCCAAAGGAATGGGAATGACCAACAGGCAGATACTTCTTAGAGTTAGGCTTCCGCTTACTATTCCGATTATTATGGCAGGAGTGAGAAATGCGGCGGTAATGGGCGTGAGTGTAGCTACTATCGCCTATCTCATAGGTGCGAGAGGTCTAGGATATTTTATTTTCTCCGGACTTGGAAGATCGAATTTCAATATGGTTCTTCTTGGAGCGATTATTGTCTCAGCCTTGGGAATAGGAATGAACTACGGTTTACTTGCTCTAGAAGAGGCTATTACTCCTAAAGGCCTAAAAATTGAACGGGATAAGTGAGGAGGAGATTGATGTCGATAGAATTCAAGAACGTAGTCAAAGAATATGAAGTCGGGTTGAGAGCAGTGGACAATCTGAACATATCGTTTGAAGATAAGAAACTCACAATACTTATTGGTCCTTCTGGTTGCGGAAAGACAACCAGTCTCAAGATGATCAACAGATTAATCGAGAAGACTAGCGGGGAGATTATCGTCGATGGGACTTCTCTTGACGAAATTGATCCCATTAGATTGAGGAGAAGCATAGGCTATGTAATTCAGGAGATTGGACTCTTTCCTCACATGACAGTTTTCGACAATATTGCCGTTACTCCCAGACTGATGAAGTGGGATGAATCAAGAATCAAGAAACACGTTTGTGACTTATTGGATCTTGTTAACCTAGAACCTTCCGACTATTCGGAAAAATTTCCGGCCCAGCTTTCAGGAGGACAACGTCAGAGAGTTGGAGTTGCAAGAGGTCTAGCTTCCGACCCAAAGATAGTTCTTATGGATGAACCTTTCGGGGCAATAGACCCGATAAACCGCGAAAAACTTCAGGACGGGTTTCTCGAAATTCAGTCTAAGATCGAGAAGACAATTATCTTCGTTACTCATGATATTCGAGAAGCAATCAAATTGGGTGACAAGATTGCTATTTTGAACAATGGAAAGCTGGTGCAATATGCCGATACCATGACGGTAGTTCAGGAACCGGCTAACGAATTTGTTGAAGACCTTCTTGGCGCGGACAGAGCGTTGAAGGGCCTTGAACTTGTGCGAGTAAGGGAGACTTACATTCCCGGTGGAAAGTGGATCGAAGATTCAGGTGACTGCAGGGTAAAAAAGGCAAAGGATTTTCTCATTGATGAGGGTAGGAAATTTGCCTACGTGGTTGATGGAAGCAAAAGACTCAAGGGCTACGTTATGCTGAAGCAACTTAACAAGGCGTCTGATGAAGAGCCCTTAAAGAAGCACTTGAGATCGATTGAGACCATACAACCTCTTTCGAATTTGATGGAAGCGATGTCATTGATAATGAATACCGGGCTTTCCTCATTACCGGTTGTAGACGATAAAGATAGGCTGCTTGGTATCTTGAGGTTCAAGGATCTTGTGAACCTCGTAGGCTCTTATGAGTCGTCTGATGAGGAGTGAGGCCATGGAAGTCTTAGAATATATGGTCGAGAATTCTGGTTACATTATGGAAAGGTTTCTTGAGCACATTTTCATATTCCTTGCTTCCTGGAGCATGGCAGTAGTGGCGGGAATTGCAATTGCGATTTTTGTTACCAGGCCAGGGCACAGAAAAGCGGGTAAACTGGTTCTGTCGATTACCGGAGCAACTCAGGCCGTTCCCAGCATTGCTGTGATCGCTCTTGTTTTCCTCTTCATGGGAATTGGAGCTGCACCAGCTGTGGTTGCCCTTTTCCTTTACAGTCTTGTGCCGGTAGTTTTCAATACTGCATCTGGCTTGATGAATGTCTCAATGAAGATGAAAGAGGCGGCTAAAGGAATGGGGATGACCAACAGACAGATATTGTGGAAGGTGGAAATGCCAGTAACGGTTCCAACAATGCTGTCTGGGATCAGGAGTTCAGCGACGATAAATATTGGTACTGCCGCTATTGCCGCATCAATTGGAGCGGGTGGTCTGGGAGAGATTATCTTCACCGGCCTCCGTATGACAAAGGGTCCAATGATAATTGCGGGAGCAATTCCAGTAACGTTTTTGGCGATAGCGGTAGACATAATCCTAGGTTTTTCGGAGAAGGCTCTGACTTCGAAAGGCCTCAGAACATAAGAAACATGGAGGTGTTTAGTTTTGAAGAGACTATTTCTTATTGCGTTGGTAGTATTAATGGCAACGGCTATGTCATTTGGTCAGACTAGACTGAATGTTGGAGCAAAGAACTTTACAGAACAGTACATTGTCAGTAGCATGATTTCGCAGCTTCTGGAAGATGCCGGGTTCAGAGTGACCGAGAATTTTGGAATGAGCTCGTTTGTTGCAAGAAGTGCACTCGAAACTGGACAAATTGACCTTTACGCTGACTACACGGGTACGGCCTGGCCAACTTATTTAGGCCACGAGAAGATTATAAGAGATCCGCTTGCACTTTATGATGCAGTGAAGGCTGAAGATCTCGAAAATGGAATTGTATGGCTTGATATGGCGAAGTTCAACAACACTTATGCTCTTGCAGTTAGAAGAGATTTTGCTGCTGAGCATGGATTAGCGACACTAGAAGATCTCGCTGAGCTAACTCACGAAGATCCTGATCTCCTCTTTGGAATCGTATATGAATTCCTTGAAAGAGATGATGGATTTTGGCCTATGAGTGAGACATATGGTTTTGCTGTGGAGAAGAGACAGGTGAAGACAATGGAGATCGGGCTGACATATGAGGCACTGGACAAGAATCAAATTGATGTTGCAATGGTCTTTTCAACTGATGGAAAACTGGAGAAGTACAATCTTCTTGTGCTTGAAGACACTAAGAATTTCTTTCCGTCATATAACCTAGCTGTTACTGTACGGAAGGAAATACTAGATAACAATCCCGAAATTGAAGAGATTCTGAGACCGATCTCTGTGTATCTTAGTGAACCAATAATGATAAGGCTTAATTATCTGGTAGACGCTGGAGGATTTGAGCCGGATGAAGTTGCCGAAGGATTCCTAAAAGGATTGGGCCTTATAGATTGAGTTGTTTTTCGGTAAGAATTAAGAGCCGCCATAAGGCGGCTCTGTTCTTTAGGAGGGTACTGAAAGAATCAAATCCATGATTTTCTGCCCTATGGAAAGAGAAAGGTATGGTACAAGAGACGTTCAACATTAGAGCGAAAGCTAAACACCTCGTATGTTTAGCTATGATATAATCAGTCGAATATGCTTTCAGGAAGGGAGGAAAGAAAGTGTCAGAGAAATTTGTGTACTATTTTGGAAAGAAAAAGGCCGAAGGCGATGCAAAGATGAAAAACCTTCTCGGTGGAAAGGGAGCCAATCTGGCTGAAATGGTTAAAATAGGAATTCCCGTCCCCCCAGGGTTCACTATCTCTGCAGAAGTCTGCAAGTACTACTATGAGCATGGTAATAAATATCCGGAAAGCCTTGAGAATGAAGTGAAAGAGGCTGTAAGGCTTTTGGAAGAAGAAACCGGAAAGGGATTTGGTTCTAATGAGAGACCATTGCTCGTTTCTGTGAGGTCAGGAGCAGCAATTTCAATGCCTGGCATGATGGATACTATTCTAAATCTGGGCCTTAACGATGAAACAGTAGATGGAATGATCAAAGAGTCAGGCAATCCCAGGTTCTGTTACGATGCGTACAGAAGATTTCTTCAGATGTTTGGGGATGTAGTTCTCAAGATCGAGCATTCAGAATTTGAAGGTGCGCTTTCGAGTATAAAAAAAGAAAAGGCTGTCAAACTTGATACTGAACTCGATGCTGATGATATGAAGGAAGTCGTGAAGAGGTATCTCGAGGTCTATAGCAAGGCTGGAAAAGAGTTTCCACAGGATCCTTGGGAGCAGTTGTGGATGGCAACAAACGCAGTTTTCGGAAGCTGGATGAATGAAAGGGCAAAGAAGTATCGAGCGCTGAACGGAATAAAAGAAGGCGAACTCCTTGGAACGGCTGTCAATGTCGTTGCTATGGTTTTTGGAAACACCGGCGAAGACAGTGGGACGGGAGTTGCGTTTACGAGAGACCCCAATACAGGAGAGAAGCAGTTCTACGGAGAGTATCTGCCGAATGCTCAGGGCGAAGATGTTGTTGCCGGGACAAGAACGCCCTTCCCCCTTACAAAGCTTAACGACATAAACCCCGCAGTATATGATCAGCTTCTTGGGATTTTCAGCAAACTCGAGAACCATTACAGGGATATGCAGGATATCGAATTCACTGTTGAACATGGAACTCTGTATCTTCTCCAAACAAGAAACGGGAAAAGGACTCCCTATGCAAGTGTGAAGATCGCTGTTGATCTTGCGGAAGAAGAGAGAATTTCAAAGGAAGAGGCGGTTATGAGAGTAACGCCTGAACACATTGAGACTCTGCTGCACCCGTATTTTACTAAGGAGACTATGGAGAGTGCAGAGCTTCTGGCTAAGGGAATTGCCGCGTCTCCCGGAGCCGCTTCAGGTGCAGTTGCTTTTGACCCAGAAACGGCCGAAAAGATGGCTAGAGAAGAAGGTAAGGCGGTTATCCTTGTTAGACCTGAGACTTCGCCAGAGGATATTGCCGGAATGGCGGCTGCTCAGGGAATTTTGACCTCTACTGGAGGCAAGACCTCACACGCGGCGGTTGTTGCAAGAGGTATGGGAAAAACCTGTATAGTCGGTTGCGAAGCCGTTGAGGTCGATCAGAAGGCAAGAACCATGAGAGTAAATGGAAAGACCATAAATGAGGGTGAATGGATAAGCATTGACGGTACTTCAGGAGAAGTATTCATGGGTAAACTCGATTCCGTTAAGCCTCAGGGTCTCGAAGGGCCGCTTGCGAAGCTTCTTGGATGGGCGGATGAAATCAAGAAACTAGGAGTAAGAACGAACGCCGATACTCCTAAAGATGCAAAGATAGCCCGAGAATTTGGGGCTGAAGGAATTGGACTCACCAGAACTGAACATATGTTTTTCCAGGAAGACAGGATTTTTGCGGTTCGTCAGATGATTACTTCCAGTACCAGAGAACAGAGAGAAAAAGCTCTCAGCAAGCTTCTTCCTATGCAAGAAGAGGACTTCTACGGGATATTCAAAGCTATGGAAGGCCTGCCAGTTACCATTAGACTCCTTGATCCTCCACTTCACGAATTCCTTCCCAAAGAAGACGAAGATGTCAGAGAATTGGCTGAGGAGATGGGAATGACCTATGGGGAATTGAAAGCAACAATTGAAGATCTTCATGAGTTCAATCCCATGATGGGTTTCAGGGGCTGCAGATTGGCAGTTGTCTATCCCGAAATAGCCGAAATGCAGACTAAGGCAATAATTGGAGCCGCTCTTAAGCTGGTTGAGGAAGGAAAGTCAGTGGTTCCCGAGATCATGATTCCGCTGATCGTTGAATTGGAAGAGCTCAGATATGTGAAATCGGTAATAGTAAAAGCCGCAGAAGAACTCATTTCGAAATCTGGATTGAAGCTCGATTACAAAGTAGGTACAATGATAGAGGTTCCGAGAGCTGCTCTTACTGCCGATGAAATTGCAAAAGAAGCTGAGTTCTTCAGTTTTGGAACGAATGATCTTACGCAGATGACTTACGGTTTCAGTAGAGATGATTATGGGAAGTTCGTCGGACACTATATGGAAAGAGGAATTCTGGAAAATGATCCATTCCAGAAGCTTGATAGGATTGGTGTGGGCCAGCTTGTGAAAATGGGAACTGAAAGGGGACGCTCCAGCAGGCCAGATCTGAAGGTAGGAATATGTGGTGAGCACGGCGGCGAACCTTCGTCAGTTGAATTCTGCCACATCGTGGGTCTGAACTATGTCAGTTGTTCACCCTATAGGGTTCCAGTAGCAAGATTGTCCGCAGCTCAAGCAGTAGTCAAGAATAGATAGTCTTCATTTTGGGCCGCACCTGTCGGTGCGGCCTTTATTCTTTTGGAGGTAGGTCCATCATGTCAACGTTGATCTCGGGATATTTGGCACAGACAGGATTAGCCACGGTTAGCTGGGAAAACTTGGTTATGTTTGCAATTGCAGGCCTCCTGGTCTATCTAGCGGTTGCAAAAGACGCTGAACCACTTCTTCTTGTACCCATAGCGTTTGGTATGGTTATCGCCAATATTCCGCCCGAGGTTACGGGTGTTTTTACTCCTGGTACGGGTATGATGTGGATCTTACAACAGGGATTGATGTTAGGAATTTATCCGCCTCTAATATTCTTGGGGATCGGTGCAGTGACGGATTTTTCTTTTGTTCTCGCAAATCCCAAGACGCTTTTTTTGGGGGCAGCCGCTCAAATTGGAATTTTCATTACATTCCTCGCGGCAAATCTGATGGGTTTCTCACTTCTAGATGCTGCCGCTATATCAATAATTGGCGGAGCAGATGGACCGACTTCAATATACGTTGCTAGTATTCTCAAATCTCAGTTTCTACCAATCATTGCTATTGCCTCTTACTCATATATTGCCTTGATTCCGGTTCTTCAGCCTCCCATTATGAAGCTTTTAACTACCCACAAGGAGAGAGCAATAACGATGGGCAAGAAGTTGAGAAGGGTGTCTAAGCTGGAAAGAATTGTTTTTCCAATAGTTGCTACAATTGCGATCTCGCTGATAGTTCCACAAGCGCTTCCTCTAGTGGGAATGCTTATGCTGGGCAATCTTTTGAGAGAGAATGGTAAGACGAAGAGGCTGGTCGAAGCTTCGGGAAAATACATTTCGGACACGGTGATTATTTTGCTCTGCGTTTCCGTTGGTGCAAAAGCGGACGGCAAAATATTTCTCACGATTGAAAGTATAATGGTCTTGGCATTGGGCTGTGCCGCCTTTGTTGTTGCAACGGCTTCGGGGATTCTCTTTGCAAAATTGATGAATTTGTTTTCCACAAACAAAGTAAATCCGCTAATAGGTGCGGCCGGAGTCTCGGCGGTTCCTACTGCCGCAAGAGTTGCTCAGAAAATCGCTTCGGAGGAAGATCCGACTAATTTTGTCTTAATGCATGCAATGGGACCGAACATAGCAGGTGTAATTGGGTCTGCAGTTGCGGCTGGAGTATTCCTTTCAATTATATGATAGTCTGGAATGGGAGGATGTAATGGCTGTAAAAAAACAGTACAAAGTAAACATCAATCTGGCTTTGTGCAAGAGTTGTGGAATATGTTACTGGATCTGCCCGACGAAAACGATCACTAAAGGGGAGCTTGGCAGGCCAAAAGTAGTTGATCACAAGACCTGCATAGGCTGTCTTATGTGCGAGAACGCATGTCCTGACTTTGCAATTGATGTTCAAGAATTGGAGGCGGTGAAAGAGGATGCGTGAGTTTGTTCTTCTTCAGGGTGACGAAGCATGTGCGCTTGGAGCAATCAAAGCTGGATGTAGGTTCTTCGCCGGTTATCCGATTACGCCAGCTACTGAGATTGCCGAAACCATGGCAAGGGAGCTTCCAAAATTTGGTGGAACCTTTATTCAGATGGAGGATGAGATCGCAAGTGCTGCTGCAATAATCGGTGCCTCTCTTGCAGGCGAAAAATCAATGACTGCAACGAGTGGACCTGGTTTTTCCCTTATGCAGGAGGCGATAGGTTACGCGGCTATGACTGAGGCTCCGACAGTAATAGTGAATGTTCAGCGAGGGGGTCCCTCCACCGGCATGCCCACAAAACCGGCTCAGGGGGACATTATGCAGGCAAGATGGGGAACCCATGGAGATCACCAGATTATTGCAATTTACCCGTCAAATGTTGAAGAAGTATATAAATACATTATAACCGCTTTCAATTATGCTGAACTATATAGAACACCGGTAATCTTTCTCATGGACGAGATCCTTGGTCATATGCGAGAGAGCGTTTACCTCCCATACGATTCGGAGATAATGGAAGTAAATAGAGTCGGCGAGGCTGAAATTGCAGAAGAAGATATCTTCCATCCATTTGAAGGCGACGATCAAATGATGGTAACTCCACTCGTTAAGATGGGTAAGTCTAGGTTTCATGTCTCAGGTCTGGTCCATGATGAATCAGGTTTCCCTGTTGGTTCTCCTTCTGATTCAGCGAGGCTTTTAAGAAGGCTTGACAACAAGATAAGATTGCACAGCGACGAGATAGTAATATATGATGAATATATGACTGAAGATGCAGAGATACTGGTCCTCGCGTATGGTTCCGTTGCCAGAAGCGCTATAAAGGCAGTGAAAATGGCAAGAGAGGATAAGATCAATGTGGGTCTCTTCAAACCAGTAACGATTTGGCCGTTCCCCAGTACGAGGTTGAGACAGCTGCTAAAAAAGGTGAGTGCAGTGATTGTTGCTGAGATGAATCTTGGGCAAATTCTCTATGAAGTTTCTAGATTAAACAAGCGAGGCGCAAAAATCGAGCATTTGAGCAAAATCAACGGCGAGTTGATAACTCCACAAGAAGTTCTTGACGCAATATCAAGGGTTAAGTCAGAAATAATGGATCTTTAGAATCTCAGTGGACGATGATTCTTCCTTCTTTTTGCAAACGATATGTTAAAACTTTTGCTAATTGAGCGGCCTCTGTGGTAGAATTACAGCGAAATTACCTGCAAAAGGGGGAAATCTCAATGGAAATCCTGAAGGTCAGTTCGAAATCGAATCCGAACAAGGTAGCAGGTGCCATAGCCGGGGTTATCTCAAAGAACGAGCAAGTAGAGCTTCAGGCCATTGGCGCTGGTGCTGTTAATCAGGCTGTGAAGGCAGTTGCCATCGCTTCTAGATTCCTCAGAGAACAGGGTACTAGAGTGTACATGGTCCCTGGATTTGTGGAGATTCAGATTGGAGAAGAGATGAGAACGGGGATCACCATTAAGATTGTTTCGGAGAAAGACGAAATCAAATAATGGGGGTTCGGTAATCTCTGAAAATGGGGGGGAGGTCATTGATCTCTTCCTTTTTTGTTTTGAGAGTTTAGAATAATCAAAATCAGATTTGACAAGGAGGTTGCAGATGATTACAGTAAGTGACATGTTGGACATAGCTCTGAGAATTGAGAGTGTCGGTTATAGTTATTATCAGAAACTCAGTGAGGAAACTTCTGGTGAAGTAAAATCACTGTTTGTTAGACTTGCCGCGCAGGAAAGAGAGCATGCGGAAATATTCAGAGAGATGTTGAAAGAAGCTGCGGATTCACCTACTGCTCATGATTGGGAAGATAATGTCGGTTATTTGAAATCCTATGCAGAGATATCGATCTTTCCACGAATTGAATCTATTGATGTTCCAAACAACATTAATAAAGCGATTAGCAGTGCGATGGAAGTGGAAAAAGACAGCATAATATTCTATTCAGATCTTTATTCTTTCTTGCCTGACAGCAAAGAACTCAAGAATATTATCGAGGAGGAACGAAGACATCTTCATGATCTAGTGATGTTGTACGGTTCCATATAGCAAACTGGGTCTTTAAAGGTTCAGGTAGTTGCCGAGGATAATGTATTATTACGATTGACTGTTCTTCAAATTGATATTTTCGTCGATTTGAAGTCGCGATGTATTTTTTTTCTCAGTTTTTCCGCTAAGGCAATTGGGTGTGTAATCTATACGAAAAGATTTATTGAATGAAACGATTGGGCACTCATAGGGAAATCTTTGTTCTTTGTGATAGAATGATCTTTGGATAAATTCTTGGGAGAGTGAGCTATATGTGCTTTGCTTTATACGAAGAGTTGAAGATCTCACTTTTTAGTCGCCATAGAGCTCTCTTTTTTTCTCCCCGTGTAAGGCCTTTGTCTTTTTTCTGTACAGTTCAAAGGGTGATGACTAAAATCACAAAAGATATAGATTCTGCGATTGGACCTCACGAGATTTCGTGAGGTCTTTTTTTTGCTTTGTGGACAAATTTAAATCTTGAGGAGGGATTTTGTGAGCAGTGAGAATTCAGCTTACCAGGAGGTAAGGGAGCAGGAAGACAGAAGCAAGAATCTGGGTAGAGGAGGACTATTAGTACTCGGCCTGCAACATGCATTCACCATGTTTGGAGCAACTGTTCTTGTTCCTTATCTTACAGGCGTTCCTGTGAATGTTGCCTTATTCACAGCAGGTATAGGCACACTTCTTTTCCATCTGCTGACGAAGTGGAAGGTGCCGGTCTTTCTAGGTTCAAGCTTTGCGTACATTGCACCAATTAATGCGGTGATCCTCTATCATGCAAATGCACCGGAAATCTATGAATCTGTTCCTGAAGCTATTGCAGCCGGATTCTCCATCACTCCGGATATGATAGCGTATGCCACAGGAGGTATATTGATTGCTGGCCTTGTTCAGGTAGCAATTGCGATGCTCATCAAGGGACTTGGGGTTAGCAAGTTTGAAAAGATCTTTCCACCCGCCGTTGCGGGAACGATCATTGCAGTTATCGGTCTAAATCTCGCTCCAACTGCGATAAGCATGGCAAGTTCTAATTGGTGGATTGCAGTCGTATCTCTGGGAACGGCCGTTCTTGTCAGGCTTTATGCAAAGGGTTTTACGAGATTGATTCCCGTTATGTGTGGTATAGTGGTGGGGTATATAGTAGCCGCAATAACAGGCAATGTAACATTCGATGCAGTCAATCAAGCGAGCTGGGTTGGCCTGCCTTCGTTTGTCCTTCCAAAGTTCTCGTTGTACTCTTTGACAGTGCTTGTCCCAGTTGCTCTAGCCCCCACGATTGAACACTTTGGGGATATTTTCGCAGTATCAGCTATTGTCGGGAAGAAGTACTATGATGATCCGGGCATTCACAGAACACTTGCCGGGGATGGAATTGCGACAGCAGTTGCCGGTTTTTTCGGGGGTCCCGCGAACACAACCTATAGTGAAAACACAGGAGTCCTTGCTATCACAAAAGTCTTCAATCCTGTAGTGATGAGAATTGCTGCGATATTCGCAGTTATTCTGTCATTTGTCCCCAAAGTTGGTGCTCTTATACAGTCAATTCCCACGGCAGTAATGGGCGGAATCGAAATACTCTTGTTTGGCATGATTGCTGCAGTAGGAATGAAGACACTTATTGAGAATAGAGTGAAGGTAGATGGCAAGAATCTAATAATTATCTCTGTGATGCTAGTTGTAGGAATTGGAGGCGCGGCCATCGGAATTGGGCCAGTAAGGTTCGAAGGCATAGGTCTAGCAGCTCTAGTTGGACTGCTTCTGAACGGCATTTTTGTGATGACAAAGGCCCCTGAGGAATAGAAGGAGTAGTAATTTCAGGGAGGTGTCGCTACAGGACACCTCCCTTTTGTTATACTATCTGAAATGGGGGTGATGAGAGTGTTGAAGGGACGAAAGGTATATCTTAGGGAATACAGAAAGGAAGACATCGTTCTTGCTCATGAATATATTAACGACTACGAAGTCAAAAGAATGCTGGTGCCAGGCATTCCCTTTCCGTTGAGACTGGAAGAGGAGGAAAAGTGGTACGACTCTCAGAGCTCTTCTAAAGATACTTATAGCTTTGCCATAGCAAAGATAGAAGATAATGTATATATCGGAGGGTGTGGCATAAACGAAGTCGACTGGAAGAATAGTGTAGTAACAGTTGGCATATTCATTGCAAAGCAGTTCTGGAATGAAAGCTATGGAACCGATGCAATGAGAATTCTTCTGAGATTTGTCTTTGAGCAGATGAACATTAATAAAGCAAAATTGAATGTCTATTCATTCAATAAGAGAGCGATCAGGTCTTATCAAAAATGCGGATTCATAATCGAGGGAACCTTAAGACAGGAGATTTTCCGGGACGGATCATTCCATGACGAAATAATTATGGGTATTCTGAAGGACGAGTTTGGAAGAAACGATTAAACCTCGTTGTAAATCTCGACGAATTCCACTTCGAGCGATAATCTTTCTCTAAGTAGCTCGCCGAGATTCATTACGCCGAACCTTTCGCTTGCGTAATGCCCTACCCAGAAGAAGTTTATTCCTGTCTCTCTTGCAATCTCCCGAGTCGGTTCGCCAACTTCTCCTGAAATGAAGGTGTTTGCTGTGCCTTCAAGTTCTCTGAGATTTGATGAAGAACCGCCAGATATTACGCATGTTCTTCCGGCGAAATCGGAATTTCTGTATAGGCCGATTTCTTGACGCGGGAAAATCCTACATAGGGAATTTCGCAACTCGGATACGAGAATGTTCTCTGGATGAGTTCCTACAAAACCTACATCGAGTCTCTCTAAGTCAACAAGTCCTATCTCTTTTGCGATTGAATAGTTGTTTCCATATGGCTCATTGGCGTCAAGCGGCAGGTGATATCCGAACAGTGTGATGCCCGAACTCAATATTCTCTCGACCCTTCTCTTTAGATACCCTGAAAGCCTGAAAAATTCCTTCCCGAAGATTCCGTGGTGAACAAGAATAGCGTCCGCTCCGGCTAAGACCGCTCTCTCAACTAAAGCATCGCTGAATGAGACAGCAGTAACCACCTTGTTTATCTCCTTGTATCCTTGTATTTGAATTCCATTGAAGCAATAGTCATTGAAATCTTCCGGGTGTAGAATCGAATTCAAGAATTTCTCGATTTCTTCAGGTTTCATAACTGCCCTCCAACAAGAATTAGCTGATAATTCGGCTTCAAAAAAATTATACCATGTGCATGAAATAAATATAAAATGAGACACAAATAAAAAAATGTGGCGCTATGCGCCACAACACATCCACATCTCTAAACAAAGGATTTATCTATTTGAATATTGTCGATTTAACTTGATTATATACCATCCTTAATAACAACTTACTAACTAAACATTGAATAATATAACATAAAAATCAAATAAAGTCAATATTAGATTGAGTTATTTAATACATGTGATTCGGCTTCGCCGTCCGGTTTATCAAAAAGAGTAGGGTTTTCGCACTGATAGATCTTCTAAACTATTGAACTGCATGATAAACTATATAGTACGGATTCCTTACTGTGGAGGGGTCGATGTCTTACAGTCTGCTTAAGTCCTATCTCAATGTAGAAGAAGCAAAGGAGATTCGAAGGTCTCTTCTTGTAACGGCCATTCCTGCTATAGGAGAAAACGTACTGCAGATGTTGCTCGGCATTTCAGATACCGCTTTCCTGGGCCACTATGACTGGAGAATTATGACCGCAGTCGGTACCGCGAATCAGGTTGTCTTCATATTTCAGGCAGTCTTGGTGGCGATTTCAACTGGTTCGATGGTGTTGCTTTCTAACAGTTATGGCGCAAACAATCATAGAAGAGTAGATTTGATTGCGTGGCATGCGCTCTATCTAAGCATTGCTGCTGGTCTGATTCTTTCTTTTGGGTCGTTCTTCTCTAATGACTTGTTGTCCGTTCTCTTTCCTTCAAGTGACTCGTTTATGCAGATTAACGGAAGCAAATATCTCCAGACCATTATGGCAGGTTTCCCTGCAATGAGCATAATGATTGTTCTTGGCGCGGCATTGAGAGGAACGGGAGACACAAAATCTCCGCTGATAGTAGCCGTAATTGCAAATGTGTTGAATGTCTTTCTTGATTACTCAATGATCTTTGGAGAATTTGGATTTCCCGAGATGGGCGCCTTTGGCGCCGCACTTGCAACAGTCTTGTCGAGAGTCGTTGGTTCAGTAATGATTATTTTTCTGCTGTTTCGAAATCGAAGAATTTCGATGTCAAGAAAGCCCCAAAGATTTTCCAAATGGTTATTTAAAGAGATTTTTGTTCTTGGTCTTCCGGCCTCCATTGAAAACTTTGGATTCTCCCTTGGAGTTCTAGTCTTCGCGAATATTCTCTTTATTGCCGGTCCACAGGCTTATGCTGCCCACAGAATCGGTATTCAGGTAGAATCTCTCTCCTTCATGCCTGCTTGGGGTATGGGAGTGGCTATAACCGCATTAGTAGGAATCTATAACGGTGGCAGGCAGAGGAGAATGTCAATAGGTGTAGTTAGGCAGGGTTGGTTCATTGCCTTGGCAATCTCCTCTGCGATTGGATTTACTATTACGTTGTTCCCGGACCTTTTCATCTCTCTTTTCACAAATGAATCGTCCCTTATAGAAGAGGGACGATTGCCTGTAAGAATTATCGGGCTCTTTCAAGTAGTTATGGGTACCGATTATGCAGTGACAGGAGCATTGAGAGGCATGGGTGACACGTCTTTTCCAATGAAGACTTCTCTTGTCGCAATGTGGTTCTTGAGACTTCCGATTGGTTACGTGCTTGTGAGATATTTAGGGCTCGGTCTATTTGGTGCTTGGATAGGAATGATGGCCGATATGGCCTTCAGGACAACATTGAAATTCATTAGGTTCTACTCTGGGAAATGGGAAAGCACGGCCGATTCAATACAGGCAAGATCCAGTTAATATAACTCTTTCACAAAGAAAGCCTCTTTGCAGAAAAACCTTTGCAAACAAGCTTAGTATCAAGAAGGTCTTTATTATCAAAAGTGGCGATATCTTTGTTCCTGATTGGAGCTTTTGGTAAGATAATCATATGCCTTTATCAGGCGTAAATCGATAGTCTTACTAAAACTACGAAGGAGGTATTTCTTTGAGAATCGTGGGAATGAAAGAGACCATCTCACTGATTAAAAAAGACTCATCTGTGATGATAGGAGGGTTCCTTGGTTGTGGTTCTCCAGACTGCATCATTAATGAGATCGTTGAGAACGAGATATCGGGTTTGACTCTTGTAGCGAACGATACTGCTTTTCCAGAAATGGGTGTAGGAAAACTCATTGTCAACAAGTGTGCTTCCAAGATCGTTGTCTCTCATATAGGCACCAATCCAGAGACACAACGTCAGATGATTGAGGGAGAGCTTGAAGTGGAGCTTGTTCCGCAGGGTACTCTGGCGGAGAGAATTAGAGCCGGGGGTGTAGGTTTAGGAGGTATTCTGACGCCAACGGGTGTCGGGACTGTGGTTCAGGATGGAAAGAAGGTTGTAACGATAGATGGTAAGGACTACCTGATGGAACTACCTCTGAGAGCCGATTTTGCTTTGGTTAAGGCTAAGAAAGCCGATTACTTCGGAAATCTAGTATTCTCTTTGACTGCAAGAAATTTCAACCCTCTGATGGTTCTAGCATGTGATACGGTGATCGTAGAGGTCGAAGAAATCGTTCCGGTTGGTTCCCTGTCGCCAGACGAAATTCATATTCCTGGTGTTTTCGTTCACTACATTGCTGTCGGAGGTAGATTACAATGATTGATCCAAAAGAAAGGATAGCGAGAAGGATTGGACGGGAGCTTAGTGATGGAGATCTTGTGAATCTAGGGATCGGAATTCCCACCTTGGTTTCAAACTACATACCAGCGGGTATAAGGGTTTTTTTTCAATCAGAAAATGGCATCATCGGCATGGGTCCCTTACCGGAAAAAGGAATGGAGAATGGAGATCTAACAAATGCCGGGGGTCAGTGTGTGACGGCTTTACCGGGCTCGGCAATTTTCGACAGTGCAATGTCTTTTTCAATAATCAGAGGTGGCCATCTGGACGTGACTGTTCTAGGAGGTCTGCAGGTTGACGAGAACGGGATTCTCGCTAACTGGATGGTTCCGGGAAGAATGGTGCCAGGTATGGGTGGTGCAATGGATCTGGTTACTGGAGCTAAACGTGTTATTGTCGCCATGACTCATACATCTAAGGGAAATCCGAAAATTGTGAAGAAATGCTCTCTTCCAATTACTTCAAACAGAAGAGTAGACCTTATTGTTACAGAGTTGGCGGTTATCGAACCCTTTCCCGGAGGCCTGATGTTGAAAGAGAAAGCCAGTGATGCAACGGTTGAGGAGATTCAGTCTTTAACAGAGGCACGTCTATTTGTTGCTGAGGATCTTAAGGATATGGTTTAGAGACATTTATGAACTGCGAGCTTCCGGACTTGTCGACTCACTAAAGATGAAATGATGTATCCTAACTATTTGTTGTCTTAGATCTACGATGATGTTGTGTTCTGTTAAGTTTTCTATGAAGGGCTCAGTTGAGCTAGAAGTAAATAGTAACAACCGATTCATTAATTGATTGGTTGGAAATATAGAAAAGTTTGTCTGTTTGCTTTTATCAAGAGATCCTAGTCTGCTCCGATGAAAATGCGAATGCACCTACTAAGATTACGATTAATTGTCGCTTTTAGTTTGTTCGTATTGCGAAGTAGATTCTGCATGAAAATCTGTGTTTCACAGAGATTTTCGACAATAATTGCCCATCTTTGGTTCCTATTTGGCTACAGAAAGAAACGCTAAAGTGATCTCAGTGTGGTATATTCTCCTAGTATGTAGATGCATCGTAAGGTTCTTTTTGATGTCCTGTTTTTTATTCTTTTCACTGTATCTGATCTTCACTTTCATAATTCGGGAGGTAAAACATGAGAAAGGTATTGATTCTGGTCTTGCTTAGCATGCTTTTGTTTACGACTGGTCTGTTCGCGGTTGTATCCGGAGACCCTGTAGTTGAGGGCCAGCTACCGTTTCTTCTTACCAACGCGGGACAGGGTCCCGGCGGTAAAATGGCAAGGCTACTTATATGGCAGAGCGGAGCGATCGAAGATACCGACTTCGATTACAATGCAGAGCCGCTTAAGGAAGATCCAAACGATCTCACTGCTAGAGAATACAAGATGCTTTTCGTTATCATCGGGTCCTCTGCAAAGGGCCTTGGCGCATCGGGTATAACTATCGATGAAGAGATAGCAAGACTCAATAAGATGATAGAAGAAGCCAAGAAACTCAACATGTTTATTATTGCTGCCCACATTGAAGGAAAGGCAAGAAGGGGAAATCCTGGAAGCGCAGATGAGCAGTCAATCGATGCCATTGCACCATATGCAGATTACCTAATTGTGATGAAAGAGGGAAACATAGACGGCAAATTCACTAGAATAGCCGAAGAGAAAGATATTCCTCTTACTCTTATCGACAATACGATTGATTTCATGCAGGTAATTAAATTGATGTTCCCGGCCGAATGATAGCGATCTAGTCAGATCGCCGCTTCTTTGGAGGAGTAAAAATGTATCTTCAAACAACGATTATCGCAATAATTATGGTTGCTACTTTTGCTCTTGCAAGCTGGAAGTTGAAATCGCCGGAGATATCCATGGTAATTACCGCTATTGTTGGTGCGCTAGTGGGTGGCTTTGGATTTCCATCGAGGCTTCTAGTGGAAGGTATGTTTACATATTTTGACGTTGGAATGATCTTTCTAACCGCATCGATTTTTATCAATATTTATTCTGAGACAGGGGCTATGAATGCCCTGGTTCGTTGGATTGTGAAGCAATTTTACGACAGAAAGTGGCTAATGTTGATTCTTTTAGGAATACTGATGATCATCCCCGGTGCTTTAACTGGAGCTGGGAGCGTATCGATATTTGTCGTCGGAGGTCTTGTAGCTTCAGTCATGAATTACATGGGTTTCACAAAGAGGCGAGTAGCGGCCTTCATATACTTGTTTGCAATGCTTGCAGCCGTTTCACCTCCTATAAACCTATGGGCAATGTTGATGGCAGCACAGGCAAATATGCCATATGTCGGTTTCAATGTGGTGTTGCTCGTGCCAATAGTAATCATTGCCTTGTTCACAATAATCTATACTGGCACGAGCAAAACACCGGAGAGAAAGAACAAAGAACACATCCTTTCCGAACTTCCACTTCCACCTGAAGGGATGAATTGGTTCAAGATCATAACTCCTTTTGCTGTTCTACTTGTGTTGATTCTAATATCGAAATTCGCGGCATTTTCTATTCCCGTTCTTGGCCTTCCGCTTACATTTGTGATATGTGCATTTGTCTCTGCCATGATGGACAGGAAGAGGTGGGATGTTCGCAAGTGGTTCGGTGTTATGGTGAAGACTATGGATCAGGTTTTTCCGCTACTAGCAACAGTCATAAGTGTAGGTGCCCTTGTAAATATCATGACGGCAACGGGTGTCAGAGGCTTGCTTGCGATCACCTTCATTACACTTCCGATGGTTCTCATTTACATTACCGCGCTTCTTTTTGCGCCTTTCGCCCAAGGGGCGCTCAGCTACGGAAGTGCAATTATCCTCGGTACGCCGATAATCTTCCTATTCAACTCGATTGGACTCAATGTCACAGTTACCGCGGCTGCTCTCAGTTTCCTTTTCCCGTTGGGCGACTGTCTGCCTCCATCGAGAATAGTGGGAAGGCTTACTGTTGAGACGGTAGGATATGAAGGCAGCTACATGTCTTTCCTCAAAGCGATAGCTATACCGTGGCTCTTCATGGGTGCTATCGGGCTGCTGATGCTTATTTTCCCCAACCAGTTAGATTTCCTTGTAGTCTATTGATGGAGGTGAGGACATGTTGGTCTTAATGGATACGATTATTCACTACTTTTACTTCGTAATGGCAGGCTTCTTTGCAATCCTTCTGCTAAAGAATCTCTTCAAAAGAGAGAGACGCAAAGGTCTTGTCTATGACATAGTCTATTCCTACGTTATCATGGTCTTCATACTCAGAGTAATTGGAATCAAGTGAGGTGTGAGATGAAGAATCCACAGTATCTAAAAATACTATTCCTAGTTCTTTCGGGTGTACTGGGGCTACTAGCTGGAATAGAGTTCTGGGAGCTTCGACATTATAAAGAAACAGTTGTAGTTTCAGAAGACTTTACTGAAAAGGTTATGCTTAGCCAGTATCTTCCAAGTCTCAAGAATACCTGGGGAGATACTCCTATTTATGTCTATGATTCCGGTGTACCGGGGGGTTCGATGTTAGTTCTCGGTGGAACCCATCCATATGAGCCGGCGACATCGCTCGCAACCTACGTTATGATGGAAAACATCGACGTGACATCGGGGAAAGTCTATATAATTCCCCATGCAAATATGAGTGCCTCTACATTGGGAATGCTTGGTAACGCGTACATAAAGTACTACCATATAGAAACCACGTGGGGTCAGAAGAAATTCAGGGTGGGTGATAGAAATACTAATCCCCTAGATCAGTGGCCCGATCCTTTCACCTACGTTCACTACCCTTCAACCCAAAATCTGGCTTACCAGGACATCAGAAATCTGAATAGAACATTTCCTGGAAGACCAGATGGCACGCTTACAGAGAGAATATCCTACGCGATTATGGAATTGATTCGGAATGAAGACATCGATATTTTCTTTGATTTTCACGAAGCATCTCTGATGTACCCGGTGGTAAGTACTTACGTTGCACACGACAGGTCTATGGATATTTCGATGATGGCCGCAATGATGCTCAGCGCCACTCAGTTCCCGATGAAATCCGAGGCCTCTCCCAAAAACCTTAGAGGTCTGACGCACAGAGAAGTAGGCGACTTCAGCAATACGCTGGCAATATTGATGGAGACGCCCGAAGCGTTTATCGACAGAGTCGTTGGACGGATGTCGGAGGAACTAATGCTTGAGGGCAAAGACGAATTCCTTCAGACCGCTGCAGAAAAGGGTCTGGTTTACTGCGATTACGACATTTACGAAGGATTTCCTGATGCTCTTGGAAACATGATTATTGGTACACCTATGGATTACAGAGTCGGAAGGCACCTCTCAGGAACGCTAGAGGCCTTGAACTGGATGAATCAGTTCTTCCCTGATAAGGCAATAAGCGTTACTTTTCCGAATTACGTCGATGTCATGAATAATGGGTCGGGGCACTATCTACATGATCCAAGCAAAGCCGATCCGTCCAGGGTCTTCCAGAACTGACACTCTGAATATCAAATTATACAGAAAGGCACCACAATCCTTTTTCTAGGGGGTAAAGCATGAAATTGAAGCTGAAAGCGTTCCTGGTACTTGCTATTATGCTGGTTTTCTTGAGTAGTACCGCCCTTACCTGTACTATTCTTGCCGTTGGTAAGGATGCATCGGTGGATGGTTCGACAATTGTTACCCACAACGACGATTCCAGTTCGGCCGACTTCAGGCTCTGGATAATCCCGGCTATGGACTGGCCGGAAGGATCGATGAGAGACATCGTGATCAATTCCCATAACTACATTGATTACGGTGACTATCCCTTCGTCGATGTTGGTGACAAGGGAGTAGTCGTTGGACAGATACCTCAGGTGGAACATACCTATCAGTATTTTCACTCCAGGTACTCTTTTATCAACGAGATGGGAGTTGCAATGGGTGAGTCCACTGCTGGAGGCAGAAAGGAGCTGAGAGAGGCCAGAGGCTGGATCGATTGCTGGACGGCTCAAGATATTGCTCTAGAGAGAGCCTCTACGGCAAGAGAAGCGGTCAGGATCATGGGGGATCTTGTTGAGCAGTACGGCTGGTACGGTTCAGGCGAAATAATGAACGTAACTGATGGAAATGAGGTCTGGATAGCCGAGTTCTACGGGCGCGATCTCTGGGTTGCCTTAAGGATGCCGGACGACTGTGTTTTCGTAGGCGCAAACACGATGAGAATTCGAGATGTCGATTTTGAAGACACTGAAAATGTGATGTACTCTCCGAATCTTATTCCTTATGCGATTGAACAGGGATGGTACGATCCAAATTCTGGAGAACCCTTCAGACCTGCAGATGTATATGCGCCAAGAAACAACGGAAATATTCGTGAATGGAGAGCATTCAGCTTGATGGCTCCGTCAATGGGGTACGAGTACCTAGATGTCCACTACCCTCTCTGGATAAAACCCGACAAGAAACTTTCAGTTTGGGACATTTTCACAATTTCTGGAGATTGGTACGAAGGAACGGAATTCGACCTGACTAAAGGAATTGGTGCTGGACCTTTTGGCGATCCATTTGCAAGCTACAGAGTCGGAGGAAGGCAGAGACCCATAGGTATCTACTTGAGTTGTTATGTTCAGATCAGTCAAATCAAGAACTGGTTGCCACCTGAAATTGGATCCGTGGTATGGTTTGGTTACGGCGGAGGCGGCACACAGTACCATACTCCTCTTTGGCCGGCAATGTCTGAGCTGCC
>JAFGAP010000113.1 GCA_016933635.1 Kosmotogaceae bacterium | reverse complement strand
GAACATTGTCAGAAAGGTCTGACCGAGATACCTGAAACCATCTTCCACAGAACGGATCTTGTCACCATGGTTCTCAAACAGTTTCTTCACTCTTGCTTTCATCCTCTGCAATATAATGCTCTTTCTCGGATTACATGCAGGAAGGAATATCCCTCCGGTCTTTGTCAAGACCTCTTTTCTGAAAGATCCCGTATCGTATCCCGCATCGGCAAGTAAAGCTTCCAGTTCGCCAAGGTCATTGTTCTTTACATGATCATCCAGCAGTGGAATGAAATGAGGTGAATCGTGGTCCTCGCCTGTGCTGAATATCATAGCAACTGGAAGTTCCGATTCAGCGTCTATCAGGATATGTATCTTGTATCCGTAGAAACTTCCATGATGCTCTCCCCAACTGGCTCCTTCCACACCATGTTTCTCGGTATCCTTCCTGGTATTGCAGAACGCATAGATATGGGTCGCATCCACAACAAGGAACTTACCTGTGATCACTCCCTTGTCATGCAGTTTCATCACGAGATGATGAAATAATCTCTTCAGGTAGGCTTCATCTATCTGTCCCATGTCCCTGCAGAATGTCGAATGGTCCATGTCCCAATCGATGTTCACCGCTTCTTTTATCCTGGAGTTGAACCTGATCCAGGATTCCATTGTTCTGAGCGAATGATTGGTGTTGAACATCAGAAGCAGTGTGGATATTCTGCTGTCCGAGACCGGACACTTCTCATCCATCTCGTTGACGGATTCTCTGAACGTTCTGCAGAACTCCTCGTATTTGATGTATCCAACCTTATCTTCTTCCCCGTCATCATCTTCTTCATCGGTTTCGTATCTCGGATTGATTCTTCTCTCCTTCATCTGGATATCTGCTTTCTTGTTGATCCGGTTGAGATAGATACGTTCACCCTCTATCAACCTGGACTGGATTGAATTTTTCTCTTCCAGTTCTCTGAGAGGTCTCTTGCAGTCCCTTCCCAGTAGCTCTTCTGCTTCCTTGTCTGAAAGTCCCCATGGTCTTTTCGATACCAGATACGATAATGTTCTCTTCGCATCTCTTTTAATGTGGAAGATAACAACGGTTCGGGAGTATCTTTCG
>JAFGAP010000112.1 GCA_016933635.1 Kosmotogaceae bacterium | reverse complement strand
TGGAAAAGATCCCGGCCAGCATGAGGAAATCATCATAACTAATGCCGCAAATGCTGAGAGTAACAATATTTTTTTCATAGGAGTACCCCCTAGTCTGGAAAGCATTTCTTTCGCCTTCCTTATGCCTAGAGTATATTCTTTAGTTTCTTATATAGTGTCAAATTGAGAGAGAGTGTGTTAAGACGAAGCTGATGCAAAGCGGAAAGTTTTTTGCCAGGAATCTAGCGATGGAGGCTGCACTGGTTGCAAGTATTCTAAACATGTGATTTCGCGAAAGCTCGTCGTAGTGAATTGCGATCAAAACAGAATCCAGCGATCATGACGAATCTCTGAACATAGAATTCCCGGAGCTTCCTTAGCATGCGCCGAAACCTCTTCATTAGAACCTGCCAGAAATCTTTTCATCATGGGAAAAGAAGTTAGCGTTGAGAATTATTTGACATTCTGTGTTCCTGTGACTGCATAAAGGAACATCAAAGAGCAATATCATTTGACTATTACGCAACGTCATAGTATATCCTTGTGATTATGGGAGGAGATTTCTTGAACGCAAAAGAGGTTGCCGAGCTTTCGGGCCTTTCTGTAAGGGCACTTCATCATTATGACGAGATTGGGCTCTTGAGTCCCAAGCGTAATGCTGAAAATGGATACAGAGAATATTCGGAAGAAGATCTCGACAAACTTCAGCAGATTCTCTTCTTCAGACAGTGTGGCTTCTCTTTGGAGAGGATCAAGAAGCTTCTTAGCAATCCGAGGTTCGATAGAGCCGGGGCCTTCGAGCTTCAAAAGAAACACTTGATGCTGGAGAAAGAGAGAATTGAAACTATGCTCGGCACACTGGAAAGGACACTCAAGACTATAAAAGGAGAAGATTCGATGAGTCAGAGAGAAAGGTTCAAAGGATTCGATTTTTCTTACAACCCCTATGAAGAAGAAGCGAGACAGCTTTGGGGTGATGAGACTGTCGAAAAGAGTAACGATTTCATCGCTTCGAAGAGCGATCGGGAGAAGAAGGACATGGAGAAAGTACTAGATAAGCTTTTCAGAGAACTGGCAGAGATTCGGGACGAAGATCCCGATTCAGATCTTGCCCAGGAAGCAATTGACAAAATGTATAAGGTCTTTAACGAAAGCTTTGGACATTACTATAGTCTTGAGTCTTTTGCCGCTCTAGGCAACATGTATGTAATGGATGATCGGTTCAAAGAAAACATAGATAAGTACGGTGAAGGGTTAGCGGAGTTTCTTTCAAAAGCGATGCAGGATTACGCAGATAGGCAATCCGAAGGATGAACCGAAATCGTCCGTAATTGAATTGGTGGAATGATACTGAAGTAAACCAAAGATATGAGTCTAAAACGGTCTTCCAGAAAAGTGTAAAAAACTGCTCAAATAGGTCCGAAGTCTTCCGATTATTGCCTCGTTTTACCGACTGGACTATCTGTGATGGTGAGTAATCGAAGAGGTATCTCTTGACTCTTGTCCTGAAAGCGCCGCGACCGGTTTGTTCTGGTTAGTTCATCTTAACGTCGTAATTGAAGAGCTATAATTGTGTGATTTGTTTCTGATTGCGCGCCCTTTCGCAGAAGCTACTATAGGCATGATCCATATTTAAAAGATTGGATCATGAATTACAGAATATATTCAGGCAGTGAATTTGCCTCATAAATGGGAGAGTTGTTTGAAGAAAACTATCGCTTTTCAAGGTGAACACGGCGCATATTCAGAACAGGCTATAAGAAAGTTATTGGGAGATTCTCCTGTTACTTTTCCATGCAGATCGTTTCGGGAGATGCTGAAGCTTGTCAGCGAACGAAAAGTAGATTATGCGATGCTACCTGTGGAAAACTCACTGGCCGGTACAGTGATTCCGGCTTACGATGCCCTTATAGAAAGCGAACTCTTCGTCCATGCAGAAGCTATGCTTCGAATAGAACACTGCCTCATGGCTCCCAAAGGGAGAGCACTTGAAGACATAAGATTTGTGATTTCACATCACCAGGCGCTTGCACAGTGTTCTGAACATATAGAAGAAGAGGGCATGGAGGC
>JAFGAP010000111.1 GCA_016933635.1 Kosmotogaceae bacterium | reverse complement strand
TTCTCGGAGGACGGGGAACCGTTGACGGTCAACGTTCTACTCAGCAGCGTTCAGAGATTAGTGATTCTTAGCCCGGCGCAGCCGGACTGGCCACGCGTAGCGTGACTGGCCGCACGAAGTGCGACTGGCCTGCGCCAGCAGACTGGCTTCTCTTCTCCTATTCTCGTAGCGAAGCTCTCGACAATGCTCTTTCTCCGTTTTCTCAATTGCATAAAACGTCATCTTCCAGTTGCACAGCGGATCTTCTGCCATGCATCCCGGAGTCTTCTTACTCAGTCAAGCGTGAAATCGTGTCCGCAGTTCTTGCAGAAGCGACTTTCCTTCTTGTTCAGCATGTAACACATACTGCATTTCTTGTAACCAACAAGAGAAGCCCCACAGTTCGAGCATTTGGTTGCATTGTCCCCATTCTCAGCACCACATTCGGGGCATCTAGAATAACTCTTACTCTTGGTCTTCTCAATTCTTGCTTCTCTATCTGAGACAAATGTGTAGTCGTAGGTCATATCTTCCTTAATTTCCCGACTGCTAACCGGATCCTGTTCACTAACGGGGCCGGAGAAGCTCTTCGTCTTCGCCATCGCAAGAATCATTCTTCCCAGTGTTGTTGCAATGAAACCCAGTACCAGAAAGACAATTACGCCACCAAAGACCAGACTCAAGTAAGGAGCAAGAAAGAAACTGGCAAAACTGAATATTATCAAACCGATTCCAACAGCATATACTATTCCACCGACAATCCTAATTATTGTTCTCACCTGATCACGAGAGCGGATATACATCATATCACCGTCCTTTCGATTCAATTCTACAATACCTTTCGCTACTTGAAGAACAGATCAATCTTAACCCCTTCTGTGAGCACCTGGGAAATTGTAGAATTGATTGACAGAAATCCGAAGGGAGAGAAATGATTTGGAGATTACTACTGTTTTGTTGCTGTTGGCGCTTTTCTTTGGCCTGGTCTCGGTTCTTGTGATACTTTTCAAGATTTGAAGAGGCATTTTTCGGAAACCATTACAACTCCTGATGCTTTTCTTTGGAAAAGGAGGCAACACTGGCTTTAGTTGCGCAGACAAGGTCAGTCGGTCTCAACCAAATCTGAAGGCCTCTTTTGCCTGCACTCATGGATATCCTTTCTTCATTCAAAACCTCTTCATCAACGATAATCTTGAGGCTCTTCTTCATCCCGAGAGGCGAGACTCCTCCCCTGACATATCCTGTAAGCGTCAGGAGACTTTCTGAAGAAACCGTCTCAATATTCCTGTCACCCGTGATCTCTGGAAGCTTCTTCATATCGATCTCTCTATGACCGCCGAGACAACAGACAAAGACCCCGCTTCTGTCACCCTTTAAGACAATAGTTTTCACGGTTCGCGAAGGGGAGAAGCCCAGCTTCGATGCAACATTCTCGGCACTCAGATCGTGTTCATCGACTTCGTATTCTAGAATCTCGTATTCAATCCCATGCTCGTCCAGGATTCTAGTGGCATTTGTCTTTAAAGGCTTTTTGCTTTTCATTTCAATTCTCCATTTGAACTGAAGTCGTTTTAGCCGATCAGTCTCTTGTGAAGTAATTCCAACCGCTTGTTTATATCTGCAGCGGAAAGTTCCGTCACAAGCTCGTCGAGATCTCCGTCCATCACATAAAGAAGTCTGTAGCTTGTAAAATTTATTCTGTGATCAGTTACCCTGTTTTGAGGGAAGTTGTAAGTTCTTATCTTTTCGCTTCGTTCACCAGTACCGATCTGTGTCCTTCTTGTCTCAGTAATCTCATTCTCTGCTTTAGAACTGTACATTTCATACAATCTTGCACGTAGAATCTCGAGAGCTCTAGCTTTATTCTGATGCTGAGATCGCTCCTTCTGTACGGCAACTACTATCCCTGTAGGCTCATGGACTATCCTGACGGCGGAATCAGTCTTGTTTACGTGCTGGCCACCGGCGCCTGAAGAACGATATGTGTCGATTCTGAGATCGGCAGGATCGATCTTGACCTCTGTTTCGCTTACTTCTGGAAGTACCGCGACAGTTGCAGTAGAAGTGTGGATTCTTCCTCCGGATTCAGTAGTCGGAACTCTCTGAACTCTGTGGACCCCGCTTTCATACTTTAGTTTACTGAATACGCTCCTGCCTCTTATCTGAAAGATGACTTCCTTGAATCCACCTATGTCCGTTTCATTTGAATCGATTATCTCCGACTTCCAGTTGTTTCGTTCTGCATACCTGGTGTACATTCGGAAGAGATCAGCAGCGAAAAGTGCAGCCTCTTCTCCACCTGTACCGGCCCTTATTTCTATGATGATATTCCTCTCATCTGAGAGATCGGGGACGAGAAGTCCCTTGAGATTAAGCTCCTCTTTTGCGATTCTATTCTCTAGATCGGATATTGTATTTGCTATTACTTCCTGTTCGTTTTCTTCTGCGGAAGCCTTCATTTCGTGCCATTCCTCAAGTTCGCCCTTCATCGAGTCTATTTCGCCGTAGAGATTAATGATCTCAGAGAGCTCTGAATGTTTCTTCCCGTATTCCATGAGCTTGTCTGGGTCTGAAGCGACTTCGGGTTTTGAGAGTTCCTTCTCGACCTCCTTGAACCTCTCCCTGAAGACTTCCATTATCTTGCCTAAATCCATTAGAAGGCCCTCCTGAGCATTGCATTGGGATCCCTTGCGTAATCCTGAAGCTGATCCTTGTCAATTATCCCCTTCTTGAAAACATCCATCAACGCATCATCAAAGGTGACCATTCCATACTTTATCCCGGCCTGCATCATCGACTCTATTTGATGGAATTTCTGCTCCCTTATAAGATTTCTTATAGCCTGATTCACCACCATTATCTCGAGAACCGCGATTCTTCCTTTGCCGTCCCTTCTCCTGAGCAATCTTTGATATATAACGGCCAGCAGAGTGTTGGCAAGCTGCATGGCTACCTGGTTCTGCTGGTGAGGTGGAAAGACTCCTACTATTCTCTCGGGTGTAGTGGCGGCGGAATTTGTGTGGATTGTCGAGAATACAAGATGTCCCGTCTCAGCAGCAGTCATGGCAAGTTCCATTGTTTCGCTATCTCTCATCTCTCCAACGAGAATAACATCTGGATCTTGCCTCAATGCGTATTTCAATCCATTATAAAAAGATTTCGTATCCGATCCGAGTTCCCTCTGATGGATCAGGGCATTTTTTGGTTCGAAAACGTATTCTACCGGATCTTCTATGGTGATCAAGTGAACATGTCTCGTTCTGTTGATGTTTTCAAGCATTGCCGCAAGGGTAGTCGATTTTCCGCTTCCGGTCGGTCCGGCGACAAGCACGAGGCCCTTATCTGGTTTACAGAATTCCTTGAATAGCGGCGGATAACCCAGATCTTCAAGAGTCTTGATTGTCTTCGGGATTAATCTTAGAGCGACTACGGGAAGCTTGTTCGAATAGAAGTAGTTTCCCCTCACCCGTGACGAACTGAACCCAAAAGAGAAGTCGATCTCCCTGCTCTCAGTATCCTGGAGCTTAATCTCCGATATCTCTTGAAGCTCTGTCGTTATCTTCTTCATCATTATTCCATCGGTCAACAGTTTGTCTTGAATCAACTCACCGTCGACTCTGTATATGACGTTTCCGCCTGAGGTTAAGTGTATGTCACTTGCATTCATCTGTTCACCTTTACTCAGAATTTCCATTATCAGCATCTAGCCACACCTCCCAGAACAGAGAAGATTGTAACACAATGCACTGTCCGATAACTATGGTAAGATCTATGATTCTAAGGGAAACGATAGTTCTCGTAAGTCAGTCCAATTACTCTGACGACTAATTCGGGAGGGATTCGAGTGTTTTACGAACTCTATCTGAGGTCATTCTTTGACGGCAATGGCGATGGAATCGGTGATTTGATCGGAGCCGAGCGGAAGCTCAACTATCTTGCCGATCTAGGTATTGAAGGAATCTGGCTTCTGCCGATTCTTCATTCGCCATCTTACCATGGCTACAGTGTCATCGATTTCTTTAGTGTCAACCCCATTTATGGAACCCTAAAGGATCTGAGAAACTTTCTAGCATCAGCGCATAAACTAGGTTTGAAGGTCATACTGGATCTTCCGATGAATCACACCTCTCCAAATCATGAATGGTTCCTGAAGGCATTGGACGGAGAAGAACCATACAGGGACTGGTATCTCTTTCTGAAGGATGAACGGTGGCTTAAGGCCAGAAGACATTGGGACGGAGAGCAAGTATGGACAAACTACTCTGGACAGTGGGTCTACACATTGTTCGGACCGGGAAGTCCGGATCTTAACTATGAGTCTTCTTCGCTGTGGCAGCAGATGAAGGAAGTCCTTACATTCTGGTTATCAGTCGGATTCGATGGATTCCGATTCGATGCCGCAAAGCACATCTTCGATTTCTCTCTTGAAAAAGGCATCTGCGAATACCAGCACAGCAGGAACATCGCATTCTGGAAGGATATGACGGCACATTGCAGATCGATTTCCCCAAATTCGATATTCGTCAGTGAAGTATGGGACGACGCGCGAATAGTTGACCTCTATTCCGCAATCTTCGGAATCGGATTCAATTTTCCCCTAGCCGAGGATTTGAAGACTTCCATTGCGACAAGAGATCCCGAACTCCTCGTGAAGTCTTTGAGGACTGATCTCAATAGATGCTTCAGGTCGAAGCGTAGCTATGAATCGGGAGTTTTCCTTTCAAACCACGACATGAGTCGTCTAGTTTCTGTCATGAATGGTGACGAGGAACTCTCTCTACTGGCAATGTCAGTGTTGTTGTCTCTTCCCGGAGTACCCTTCTTCTATTATGGGGAGGAACTGGGAATGGAAGGGGTTTACAATATGTATTTCAACGAAGAGCAGCTTGAGCCCTTTCTGTGGTTTGAGAACGGCTATGGCCCAGGTCAAACCGAATGGAAGGCGCTCGGGAAGAATCATCCTCACAGCGGTAGGTCTCTAGAAGCACAGAAAGCTGCCGATCGGAGCTACTTTGAGAGATTTCGGGCTATACTTGAATTTAGAAAGGACAACTCCTGGTTGAGACTGGCAACTATAAGAGGTTTGAGACGAAGAGAAGATCTGGTAATCATAAGAGTCGTTGGGGAAAGCCGGAGCGCATACATATATCACAATCTCGGGAAAAAACGCGTTGCCATAGAAGAGAGTACGGATCTTCAGATCATCAACGGCTCTTTGGGTAGGTATCGCGGAAAGAGGTACCTTGGTAAGCTATCCAGCGCAATCGAGGTGAGTGAATGACCGAGGACAGAGTAACGCTTTCAAGAAGGGGCTCCATAATCGGTGTGGCCGGAAATGCAGCACTCGCGGTACTTAAGGTTCTAACCGGTTTCTTCACTGGAAGTATGGCAATTCTGGCAGATGGAGTAGATTCGACTACGGACATTTTGACTTCGGTCATAACATGGATCTCTACATCTGTATCGAACAAGCCTCCTGATGCGCAACACCCATACGGTCACGAAAGAGCAGATGCAGTTGCCTCTAAAATTGTATCCATGGTTATTTTCTTTGCCGGAGCACAGCTTGCCGTAAGTTCCATTCAGAAGCTTTTCAGTGGCGAATCTTCTATTGATAATATCGTTCTGGTGATTGTTGTTGCAGCGATCTCTTCTGCTGCAAAGTATTTTCTATATCGATATAAGCTGGGAATAGGAAAGAAGATTGATTCATCGGTCTTTATGGCAGATGCAACGAACATGAGACTGGACATCGTCATCTCACTATCTGTTCTGGGAGGCTCGATCTTCGTGGGAATTACTGGTCTGCAGATAGTGGATTCTTTCGTGGGGTTTGCAGTATCAGCTCTTGTAATCAAAACCTCCATTGAGGTTTTCTGGGAGACAAATTACGAGCTAATGGACGGACTCAAACCCGGAGACGACATTTACAGAATAGTATTCGATTCGGTAGAAAGGATTCAGGGTGTTAAAAATCCTCACAAAGTGAGAGTTAGAAAAATGGGGTACAAGTACCTCGTAGATTTAGACATCGAAGTAGACCCTGACATGTCGGTAAGGAAAGCACATTCTCTTGCAAAGGAAGTCGAAGCTTCAATTAAGGTTGAGCATAGAAATGTCTACGACGTCCATGTTCATGTGGAACCCTCTGGCAATGTCGAAGATGAAAACTTTGGAATCGACTCCTCAAAGGAATTTAGTGAAAGCATTAGTAACAAAGGCGAGGGATCGTAATAGGCCGATAATGGCAGAAATCTTTAACCCATCATTTTTTAGAGACATTCGTGATTGTAATCAAATCTGTACTATAATTGTTTCGAAAAGCTCTTCGTCAGGTCATCAATCAACTATCAATACTCGGTACTACATCCAATACTCGGGGGTGAAATCGTGAATCTCAAAGGCACAGAGACTCTTGAGAACCTTATGAAGGCATTTGCCGGTGAATCACAGGCTAGAAACAGATACACTTTCTATGCCTCCGTGGCAAAGAAAGAAGGCTTTGAACAGATCTCCGCGATCTTCAAGGAAACCGCTGACAACGAAAAGGAACATGCTGAAGTCTTTTTCAAACACATTATTGACGGCATGAAAGAGGAATTGCCCGTTATGGTACATGTCGATGCCGACTATCCAGTCGATCTACGAGGGACAAAAGAAAACCTCAAGGCAGCGGCCGCTGGAGAAAACGAGGAATGGACCGAACTCTACCCGACCTTCGCTGATGTCGCAGAAAAGGAAGGCTTCATTGATGTCGCTAATAGCTTCAGACAAATAGCGAAAGTCGAGAGCAGACACGAGGCCCGATATCTGAAGCTTCTGGAAAACGTCGAAACCGGCAAGGTATTCAAAAGAGAAGAAAAGGTCCTCTGGAAGTGCGGAAACTGCGGCTACATTCTTGAATCTAATGAAGCACCGGAGCAGTGTCCGGCTTGTAAACATCCAAAGGCTTACTTTGAACTTTTCGTTGAGAACTACTAGATCTAAACCTTTAATGCTAGTGAGGTCCGGCAAAGCCGGACCTTTTTCATCTAGTCATCGAGAGTAGTCAACGACACAAAACCATCCCGAAATACCCTGAATTCACGGTCTTCAAGACTTTCTAGATCCGAGTTTTTCACGAGAAACTCCAGGAAGTTCAATATTTTTCCACAGGAGATATCGTTGTAGTTTCTTCCTTCAACTCCATCGTTTCGTCTTGAGAGAATCTCCTCTGTAAAGCTGCAGAGGGAATAGAGATCAAGCCTCTCCAGTTCAAGATGACGCGCAAGGTCTTCTAGCAGTCGTACCCATGTTTCTACAGGATTGAAGATACCAAAGTGGTCCTGAAGAACCGGCATAAGCTGACCGTAATAGAAATGGTGAGTGGATTCGCTCTGCCATGGTTCAACTCCAAAGATCGACCTGACCTCCTCTTTTTTCTTCTTAGGAAGAGAAAAGAGCGCCCGTGCAATTGCATCGTGTTTGGCGAAGACGAAGTACTCCTCGCCGTTCAAATATCCCAGCTCATCTAGGCAATCAAGATATCCTTCTTTCATGAAGTTTCTAGCGATTTCAGGGTCGAAATCGAGAACATCACCGAAAAACTCCCGGGGCTTGATAACCAGATACTTCACTTCCTCCAATCTCTTAAGCGAAGCGAGGGTAAGCACATCCCTTATTCTCTTGGGGCCGAGATCCACTATGACAATCTCTTTGAAGCCCCTACCAAGAGCCATGTTCACAGGGATATTTCTGTATATTCCTCCGTCGATGAATTTCTCTGAACCGATCTCTTCTCTCTTGAATACGGGATGATTTGCGCTGGCAAGTATATAGTCTTCTAACTTGCCTTCTGGAATATCGTCAAGGAAAAGTTCCTTGGGCTCCATATTACTTAGAGAATAGGTGACGATCCCAACATCGATTGACGCCTTTCGCACGAATTCTTCTTTTAGAAGTCGACCAAAGTTCTCTCTCAAAGGTGTAGGATCGAAACCACGGCTCTTCAATGCAGCGAGGGCTTTTTCGATCAGGTTCCCGTCGGGGCCGTCTCTCACAACTTTGTCGAAATCGATTTTTAGCCACAGTTGCCTTGCGTCTTCGAAATTGTCCATGGCTATCGCCATAGAGTTTATCGCACCAACGGAGGTTCCGTAAACTCCTCCAATCTCGATCCCACAATCTTTCAAGGCCTTCCATACACCGATCTGATAAGCGCCACGGGCCCCTCCCCCCGAAAGAACGAGCCCTATCTTCTCTTCGAACTGAACCCTCTTGCTCATTGGTAATAGAAGGTCCGACAGATTCATCTTTGCCATTTTTCGTCACCTCACTGCAATTGTATATTAGACTAAAAGGTAATTCCAGAGATTAGTATCCTTCATACGCACTTCGGATATAATGCCTAAGGGAGGTGTATTATGAATCTTGGAGATTACAAGAATGGCTTTTCCAATGTAGCGGCCGAACTGGAAAAGGTTGTTTCAGAAGGCAAGATACCGGGTCTGTCCTGTGGTATTCGCTTCGGAGAATCTGTCGAAACTGCCACTTGTGGCGTTACGAACCTCAACCATCCACTGGAAGTGAATGACGACACTTTCTTCCAGATTGGCTCTATAACAAAGACGTTCGTCGCTCTTGCAGTAATGAGATTGGTGGACCGCGGCAGACTTGATCTTGAAAGACCTTTACGCGATTACTTACCGAGCTTCAAGCTCTCGGACGGAGAGGCCGAAAAGAGATTGACAATGAGACATCTTCTCACACATACATCTGGGTTGAAGGGAGATTATTTCAAAGACTTTGGCTATGGCAATGATGCCCTGGAAAACATGGTTCACAGCATGTCGGCACTTCCACAGATCAATCCCCCCGGAAAGATTCTTTCCTACTGCAATTCCGGTTTTTATGTCGCGGGCAGAGTAATAGAAGTGATCACCGGAAAGCCCTTCGAAGAAGCCATCTGCGAATTGGTTTCAAAACCTCTCGATCTCGATAAGATCCGTTTCTTTCCCGAAGAGATAATCACCGAACGCTTTGCCGTTGGTCATCAGGTCGAGAGGGAGCAGATATCCGTTGCACGCCCCTGGCATATAGGCAGAGCTATGCATCCGGCAGGAGGGATTGTTACAAACGTCAAGGATTTACTTAAATATTCTGCATTTTACTTTGCTGAATCGTTTCCAATAAGATCTGGAATCATAAGTGAAGACTCATTTAAGGCTCTTACCACGGGAAGAATCGATGCTTCTCCGGCCTCAAGAGTTGCTCTGGGATGGTTCGTAGAGGAGATTGAGGGAATCAAGGTCCTGCAGCATGGAGGCGGGACCAATGGTCAGATTTCCCTCTTGATAATAGTCCCCGATCTGAACTTTTCGGCGGCGATCCTTACCAATAGCAGTGAAGGCAGCAAAGCAACATCTGTCTTCACCAGAATTGTAATCGAGAGCCTTCTGGGATTAAGCCCAGCCTCTTTAGCTCCAGCCAACGATGCGCTTAAGAGAGCAGAAAAGATCGTAGGGATGTATATAGGAGAAATGTCCGACCTGAATATCTTCAAGGAAGACAGCAAGCTCTTCATAAGAGAGATACCCCGCGGAGGATTCCCTGAGGAAGACTCGAAACCGGCTCCACCATCTCTTCCTCAAGAGATGTCAATATCCGAGGAAGGATTCCTGATAGACCAGAGCGAACCTTTTCTTTCAAGCGCGGGGGAGTTCATGCTCGATCCTTCGGGTGAAGTTGCAAAGCTTAGAATAGGGCTTCGCATATACAAGAAGGCAGCGAGTCAGTGAAGTCTCTGATTATCTAGACATTCTTGCGACCTCTACCTCTGATAGAATAATAGTGCGGTCAAGTCTTTTTCACACGATGAGTTGATTGGAGGGTTATTATGAGCCAGCTCGTTGTTATGGGAAACACAAGTCTCAAGGGCGAGATAAAGGCAAGTGGCTCCAAGAATTCAGTTTTGCCTATACTGGCAGCGACTGTCATGATCGAAGAACCCGTTGTAATAAGAAATGTGCCGGAACTGCGCGATGTTCAAACAATGATTTCCATACTTCAGCAGATTGGAAAGACAGTCTCATTCGAAAACGAGACGGTAACGATAATGCCAGGGGAAATACTAGTAGGGAACGTCCCCTATGAGCTTGTAAAGAAAATGAGGGCCTCATTCAACATAATTGGCCCTCTTGCCATGATTTGCGGGTGGGCAAAGGTAGGAAAACCCGGTGGCTGCAACATTGGTCAGCGTCCCGTCGACTTTCATTTGAAAGGTCTCGAAGCATTTGGTTTCAGAATTACGGAAGAACATGGAGACGTCATGGCCGTCATTCCCGACAGTTTTGATAAAGAGATTATCTATGCGCTTCCTTTTCCCAGTGTTGGCGCAACCGAGCAGCTCATGACTACAGCAGCTCTAATGGAGGGAAGTACGATAACTATTGAGAATGCTGCCCGAGAGCCGGAAATATCGGATCTCCAGAACTTCCTTAATTCGTGTGGCGCACAGGTGACCGGTGCATCGACGCCTACCATAAAGATCACCGGAGTTAGAAATCTTCATGGGTCGGAGTACTCGGTTATTCCCGATAGAATTGAAACGGGCACTTATCTCCTCGGAACAATAGCCACCAAAGGCGACGTAAAGATCCGCGGAACAAGGTCGGACCATCTGATTTCTCTCTTGAGTATTCTTGAGGAGATGGGAGCAGGTATAGAGAAAGGCAAAGACTATCTACACGCCTTCTGGAAGGGACCACTGAAGCCTGTAAGAATATCGTCTGAACCATACCCTGGATTCCCTACTGATCTCCAGCCGATAGTAACTGCCGTGCTGGCAACTGTAGAAGGTACCTCGGTCATAGAAGAGAACGTCTTTGAAAATAGATTTGGATACGTTGATGAACTTAACCGAATGGGAGCAAAAATCAAAGTATCGAGTAGCCACGCTAACATCCGCGGCGTCGACAAACTGAGCGGAGCTGAGGTCGTGGCTCCCGACATAAGAGCCGGCGCTGCACTTGTAATGGCTGGATTGGCAGCCGATGGAGAAACTATAATCAACAACGTTACCCATCTCTTCAGAGGGTATGAGAGGTTTCAGGAGAAATTGAGAACACTTGGAGCGAAGATAACCTTCTATCCCGACGAAGAATGAAGGGAAAACTGTGGTTAGGGGTCGGAGGTTTGGGGTTCGGAAGAGCAGAAGATCAGTTGCAAGTTCCAAGTTGTGAGTTGTAAGCAAGAAAGAAATGAGGTTAGGGTTGGTAGCAGGAGTTCGGAAGAGAAAGAAAACTGGTTCTCCGTTGAGCGGTTCACCGTTCTCCGAAAAGAGCCGCTAACCGCTTGCTAAGATACGCTTAACGCTGCAAAGAGCAAAGGATAAGTTGTATGAATAAAACCAGACGAGGTTCAGAGTTGGTGGTAGGAGTTCGGAAGATCAAGAGAACTATGCGCCGTTGAGCGGTTTTCCGCCGGCGAAGAAAAAGGAACTGGATGCTGAAACAAGTTCAGCTTGACAGGATGTAAGACTCTCAGTACGATGTTAGTTTGGTTGTACGTCAGGGATTGTTGGTTAGGCGAACTTGCCCGAAGTGTTCCTTTTCCCTCGCATATCCCAAACGCAATCTTAGTCTCCCTAGACTCGAACTTGTGTGATAGTCTCAGCTAAAGGTCTTCCGAAAACCTTTAGAGTGAAGAGAAGGAATGGATTGAATGGGTTCAAACGCAGAAAGACTTGTCAAAGTACAGAAAGCAATAGAGAACACGAGTGAAAGGCTGCACTCTTGTGACCTGTGCCCTAAGAAATGTTATGTAAACAGGTTTGAAGCTCCTGGTTTCTGCATGCAAGGGATCGAACCAAGAGTATCGGCAACTGTACTTCACTTTGGGGAAGAACCACCTTTGGTAAAGGAAGGTGGAGCTGGTGCAGTCTTCTTCAGCGGCTGCACAATGAGCTGCCTCTACTGTCAAAACTTCGCTTTCAGCCAGAAGAATGCAGGCAAGGTCTTTTCATTTGAAGAGCTTTCACGACACTTCATGAAGATTCAGGAGGAAGGCGCCGCTTGCATAGATCTCGTCACTCCGACTCCCAATCTGTATGGCTTTCTCAAAGCCTACGAACTTGCGCTTGAGGAAGGCTTTTCCCTTCCAGTAGTGTTCAACACAAGCGGCTATGAAGAAGAAAGTACGCTGCAGCTTCTCGATGGAATCGTGGACATATACCTCACTGACATTAGATACACCGACGATGCGGTTGGAAGAAAATACTCCCTGGTCCCCGATTACTGGACTGTCACTAAGAAGGCAGTGAAGGAGATGTTCAGGCAAACAGGCTCTTTCAGGGAAGAAAGCATGCGAGGAGTTATTGTCAGGCATCTTGTTCTACCTGAAGGAATAGCAGGTACGGAAGAGATGGCGGAGTATGTGGCTTTTGAATTGTCTTCATCCGTTCCCATATCGCTTATGTCACAGTATCGACCTGTTTACAGGGCGAGAGAGTACTACGAACTATCCAGGAGAATCTCGGAAGAAGAGTACAATCACGCGCTTGACGTGATAGATGCGTTCGGCCTCACTGGATGGATGCAGCACTTCGAATCGAAGGAAGGCTATAGGGCAAAACCCCTGAGGTGGGATTAAATGATTTTCACTATTTCTTTCTTCTTGTGGATCACTTTCTTTGGCAGATTCACCCTGGCCTCTGTAGTTTCCGGGCTGCTAGTTTCGGTACTTGCTCAGTATATATCGTCTAGACTTATTCGTCCCGGTCCCGTCTTAACCACCGCATTCAAAATTATCCTCGCTTTGCCGGTAGCCGTTTTTCAAGCATTCAGACTTATCTTCTCCAGACCGGTATTCACGGTCAGGAGTGAGAAATCTCCGGAAAACAGAATTGTGGAATTCGGGAGGATCATTTCTATAACGATGACCCCGGAAGAAGTAGTTATCTCGAAGGACAGGGAAGGATTGCTGATTCATGAGGTGAAGAAGTGACCTTCTACGTCACCATGGCTGCAACCATCTCCTCTATTGTCATGCTTGTTTGGTTCGCCGCAGGCAGTAATCCCTGGAGGCTTATTGTGGCTTATTCTGCTATCTCCACAAGACTTCTAATAGGTATAATTTTCGTTGAGATGGTAACAAGTGTCGATTTCGTCTCAAGTGTCGCTCTTCTGTTCCTCATACTCAACACTAGTGGGACGATTATCGCTGCTTATTATATGGGAGTGCGAAGATGATGGAAATAGTCGCCTACATATTTCTGATTCCGGGGCTTTTCTTCGTTGTTGCCGGCACTCTCAGGGCGGTTTTTGCACATACGATAATCGGAACGCTTCACTTCCTTACCATAGCCGATACGGTCGGCCTGATATTCATAGTGATCTCGGCGTTTTTCTTCGATCTCCTGACGGTAATTGAAATGCTCGCGTTCATAGTCGCTCTCATGGTTACCGGACCGCTCGTGACCCACGTTATAGCAAGGGCTTTCATAAACTCGGGAGGAAGAGAGAGATGAGCTTTGTCATAGTTGCAATCAGCTCTCTCTACATTGTCAGCGCGATAATCGTCCTTTCATCGAAAACGAATTTCCAGAGTGTAATCTGGTTTGGAATTGTCGGTTCTCTGTCAGCCATAATAATGATGATAATCGGAGCGCCTGATGTTGCTATGACTCAATTTTCGGTCGGCGTGGCCCTTGTTCTGATCGTTTACATTATGGCGCTCAAGAAGCAGCGCCGTGTCCGTCTTGGCATTGTTGAGGTACCATCGATGATTGAAGAGACACCCTCTGGATTCAGGGGTCTGGAGTGGGAGATAATCCAACTTGTCGATGAGAAAGAGGGTTACCATGTAGAACCTGTAAAGTTCTCCAGCAAGGAAGAGGCATTGATAGCGGTAGAAAATCACGACATAGATTTGATTTGCGGAGCACTTACAGAAGACGATGTCACCGGTCGGACGAAGGGCATTCCTTATCTGGAAACCTCGATCTTCCTGTGCAGCGGAGAGGAAATCGATTTTGTAAGACTGAAGCACTTGAGCAGAGATTCCCTTTCTCCAACGCCTGAGTTCCTGAGAAAGAGCAACTATGTCTTTGTCATCTCGACGAATTCACCCGATCTCGAAAAGGATATCCTTGAAGGATTGGAGTACATAAAGTCTTCGGGAAATATTGAGGAGATTGTGGGGCGGTATCTGTGAAGATCGTGGGAATCATAGCTCTGATAACCATCTTCATGATCGTTCTCTTTTCCTTTGATCCGTTCGGCAGTATTCCAGAGCCGATCGAGCAGATCTTGAATCGAGTAAATGTACCCAATATAGTCACAAGCGTTTATCTTGAAACAAGACTATATGACACTATTTTCGAGATAATTGTCTTTACGATCACCGCGCTTGGAGTTGCAAGCCTTTTTGCTTCGCTCCCCGTTAATAGCGATGAGGGTCAGCAGGTATTCGGAACGGTTACTGTTTACAGCGGATCTCTGGCTGCGCTGTCTATAACGCTCTTCCTTTATGTTGTGATAAACGGTCACATAAGCCCCGGTGGGGGGTTTGTTGGTGGAGTAGTTCTTGCAACGGGTGTTGTCACCTATGGTCTCACTTCGAGTTTCAGAAGAGCGAGCCTTCATCATGAGATCTTCAAGGTAGAAATGCTGGAAAACGTAAGTCTGATGGTAATTTTTGCATTTTCATGTTTCATCGTAATCTTTCCAGAGGCTCATGCACAAATACTCTCTAAGGCTGGCTTTGGCTCGGTTTTCAGCGGTGGACTAATACCCATGATGAATATATTGATAGGAATCAAAGTATACGCAGGCGCCTGGAAGATGTCCAGCGAATTCATAAACAGACAGGGAACATTATGACGGGAATTCTCGTAATCTATTTCTCGATAATTGGAATGCTGGTCGGAGCAGTGGGAATGATTCTCTCGAAAAACATAATAAAGAAGATCCTGTCGCTTGGTATAGTAGAGACTTCTATAAATCTTATGTACACTGGAATATCCGCTAGGGGTGGGATAATTCCGCCAATAATTGGCGGTGACTTTTCGAATGCAGTCTATGCAGACCCCATACCCCAGGCCGTAATAATTACCGGAATCGTAATTTCATTTGCCTTGCTATGCCTTTCACTGGTATTTGCGATCATAATTTACAACAAGTATCACACTATGAATGTCGAGACTATCGAAATGATTTTCGAGAGGGAGGAAAAATGATAGCCCTTGTCTTCCTACCCGTTCTCGGAGGCATAATCTGCCTTGTTCTGAAAGAGAGAAAGAACATTACCCAGATCATAGCTGTTGCTACGGCGCTAGCCGGCGGAAGCGTTCTACCGTTTGTTATCTTTGACAGCACTTCCCTAGACATAGGAAAATGGGGTTCACTTGGAATCGGTCTTGCCGTAGATGAATTCGCCATTCCCTTTCTGTTATCGACTTTTATCGTGATGCTTGCGGTGATCCTGAATTCTATCAAGAGGGGTTATGACGGCTTCTTCTACGCCTTGATCCTCATACTCTATGGAACTCTGAATTCGATATTCCTTTCGAGGGACCTTTTCAGCATCTTCGTAACCATAGAA
>JAFGAP010000110.1 GCA_016933635.1 Kosmotogaceae bacterium | reverse complement strand
CTGGGATGTTCTTCCCAGCATTACTTCTTTAAAGGCTTACCGGCATTGCGTCCGCCGGTTTTCAAATGTAATCAAATCCGTAGTTTGGGAGAGAAAGAGGCAGTCCTCTGAATTTGCTGCAGCAAAAGACTTCCTGGTTGAATTCCGCCAGCGACAGTCTTTCGACGGTCTCCATAAATCTGTCATAGTCTTCTGAAGGCATAATCTCCGTGAAGTAACTCTCCATTTGATCAAAGAAGCTTCTCTTGGAGATAATTTTCACCGTTCCGGGAAACTCGATCGGAAGGCTCTCCTCTGCCTTGAAGTGTCTTTCGGCGACGATTATGCATTCCTTGAGTCCGAGTTTTTCGATGAAGCCCCTTGTCAAGGAGATTACATCTTTACTGCTTCCGCCGTATTCAATTACGTAATAATTGTCTTCTCTCTCGACAACGGTAATGTATGCCTTTTCACTCAAGTGTGTTTTTGCCTTACGCGCCTCCGCGAAACCCGTTGAGAAGGTTTTCTCGAAATCTGTAAAGTTTCTGATGTATCTTAAGGGTTTCATTCTGTAGAGATCGAGAATCTTACCTGTGTCTGAAATTCTCGCTTCCCTCATAGAGGCCGTTCTTCCCGGCTTCACGAGAATTCTCTTCATTCCCGGCGGCCTGACCGCTCCGAACCGCTGGTACAATCCTCTGCCTCCGGAAATTATTAGTAGTGATAGGCCCATATCTATTGCAAGTTCTTCGACCTTCGCGAGAGTCACGGCTCCGTAGTTCTTCCCGCGGTAGTCCGGGTGAGTGCAGACTGAACCGACAAGACCGACCTTCACCCTGTGTCCGAAGAAAGAGATTTCCCTAGGAAGTAGGCCGATCATCGACACCAGCTTTCCCCCCTCCTTAACGATTGTCATGTTTTCCACATTCTCTTGCGAAAACAGCACAGGAAAGGTCTTTCCCATTTCACTTTTGAAGACAAGAGATGCAAGGTCAATCATTCCTTGCAGGTCTTCGATTTTTGCTCGTGCGGGATTGCTCAAGAGAACACCTCCCAGGAATAACTAATCAGCTATATAATTGATAATCTCACAAAGACGAGTTGGGTGCAAGATTGTGATTAAATAGAGT
>JAFGAP010000109.1 GCA_016933635.1 Kosmotogaceae bacterium | reverse complement strand
GGCGTGCTCGGTGGGATTTGAACCCACAGTCTCTGGATCCGGAGTCCAGCGCTCTATCCGTTGAGCCACGAGCACTCAATAACCTGCGGACCTTCAGAGTTCAGATCGACCATCCCATCGAGCTCTTCTCCACAAGCGATTACTATTATATCGTAAGATGAAAAGTCAATATCGTCAACAATATTGACGGGGTTCATCCCTTTTCTTACGAATGAAAGGAAGACTTGTGGATCCTCGACAAAGACGCCCGGCTCAATTTTAAGAGAATCAAGACCTACAATCATTGCTGACGGCGGCCTATAAAACAACACTCTACTTTCTGAAGCTAGCCTTGGCAAGTCCCTGCAAACGCCTCTTTCTTCTTTTACCTCCCACTTTTTTGACATTCCGGAGGAATAATTACGCAGGATCTGTAAAGCGCTGAAAACATCTCTCGCTTTCGAGAAGTCCCGTCCGACTTCACCAGAAAGCCGCCTGGCAGTTTCAGTTGTAAGGGTCTCATCGACCAGGAATACTCGTCCAGGGAAAATATTCTTAACTTTCTCTGCAAATGAGACGGCCTTCAGAGTGGACTCGCTGAATCTACCGGACATTGATATGGGGAGGCCGATTACTATTTCCTCGATTCCCTTCTCTTCAACAATCCTCAGAAGGTTTTTTCTGTAACCGGTGTGATCTATTGTGAAAAGAGGAATCTCGACGTTTTCCACCTGTAATGAAAGTCCTATTCTAGATGTTCCGAAATCAATCCCCAGCCTAATCATAAAATGACTTCACTGGATTCTCATCGCACAAAGCCGACAGAATAACTTCTACATCATGCTGCTTGAGAAGCATCAAAACCGAATCGAAAACTGTTGAAGAAACTGCGATAGAAAGCGAACACCCAGCGAATAGACCGGGGGGTGTGGGGAAAACCTTTGTTTGAATACCATGATTTCTCAGTAACGATATAACCTTGGTTATATCTATTTGGGAGACGACTATCAGACCATCCAGCTTACGAGTATCAACCAACCTTCAGCACCTCTTCGGCATTGGTAAGACTCCTTAATAGCCCCCTTGTAGTCATTGTAGATAGCTTTGTGGCAAACCATCTCGTCATTCTCTTCTCCGCCACACCTTCTCTGTATCTCAAGGTCTTCTTTACTTGCGTCGTGTCTAGGACTGCTTCGGAGTTACTATACCATACACCGTTGTCCGCACTTAGCAATTCCATTTCCTCAAGCATCGATAGGAAGACCTTAGAAATACCGTCTTCAAAGCTGAGAGCCTTTCTTATGTCTCTCTCCGACGCAGGTAGCACGTCTTTCAAGTCCTGATAGATGGCTTCCAGCTCCTCTACAGTGGGAAACAAACGGTCCATTTCACTTGTGTTTGAAATAAGGTCTGCCTTGTTGAAGGAGAGGTTCAAGAAAAGTTCAGAATCTTCGCCGGGCCTTGTAGAAACCGAATCGATTACTTCCAGGAAGTTTCTAGGTGCACTATAGAAGACAATATTTGAATTGCCCAGTGTAACACCGAGACCATCACTTGAAGGCGTCGTTATAAGGACCCGAATCTTCTGTCTTTCGACAAGAGAGTAGATAACCGATCTCTGGAAATCCTTGAGAAGATAGTTGTAGAAAATCAGTTCACCGTTTTGCAGAGCGTGGGACAACCTTGAACCCATGGATTTTGCCAGAGAAACCGTTTTATGAGGAGAGTCTACAATCACTGCAACGTTCTCCCCGTGACCCACTATTGACATTACCTGCTCCACTTTTTTTCTAGAGCCGCGGTTGTCTATAATGCCAACTCGCTTTATTGGACTTGGTTTGTACACGTGCGAGATTCTCTTGTCAAGAAAGAAGTCTTTGAGATCATCGTAGAAAATGCTTCCAGAAAACCCGGAGATTCCGAGAACCTTATCGATGTTTCTGAAGAAGCCTTCAAGATCTGGATGATCCTTAAAGATACCGGAAAGGATATACGACGGTTCATCAAAAATAATCTCTCCGGCCGTCTCTGAAATTTCGTTGAATCTCTCAACGAAGAATGGTAGTGTAACGAAGACAACGGGTTCATCGAGTTTTCCTCTGTAAAGTGAATTGGCAAAGGCCGGCTTTATCAAATCCAGATAATGCTGCAAAGAGTAATATGTGTGGGCAAGAGTGCCGTTGATGGCAGAAACAATGAAAGTCCTTTTGCCCTGTTGATAATTCTTCAGAATTTTGAGCGCAAGAAATGGATTCTTCAACCTTATGTTTCCGAAGATTCCCCAGGGATTCTTCGCGCTTACATCCATGAATTCCGGGCACTTATGTGACACCTTCTTCTCCAGTTCAGCTATTAGCGCCGAGACATCAGTCTTGATCTGCGACCCCGGCTGCTGATTCTTCCAGTCTCTTATGAACTCAAAGACGAAGTTCTTGTCTCTAACTTCCTCTTCGAATACGGGATCAATGTACAACCTCGCGTCAGACAAGGAAAGTTTTACACTCTGCAATCCATAAAGATTGTCATTCTTTATGGAGGCAATTGCGTCTACTTTGAGAAGGTTTGGCTTGACATACTTAAAATCATCGAACATGGCACCCATGTTATAGCCTATTGCAAGAGTCTTTCGGTCTCCAGAGCGCAGTATTAGCTTCACATGGTCACTACCGCTACCGAACATCTTTGCCTTTTCAATGTTCAAACCTTTGATTAAGAATCTCGGCTCGGGATTTGAATGCCCAAAAGGTCTCAACAGCTCAAGTCTATCGAGTATCGAGGGGGTAATGGAATCAAGAGTAAGAACATCGTCAACATCAATCTTAAATACTGGCTGCTTCATACCGTATAGCTTTATGTAAGCGTCGTTAATCGCTGACCTGAATTCCGATATTTTCTCTTTGTCAATACTGAAACCGGCCGCCATCTCATGTCCACCGAATTCTCTCAACAGAGCCGATACCTCGTTAAGCAGGCTTATTATACTTACCCCGGAAGGGCTTCTTGCAGAACCCTTTCCATCGGAACCGTTAGTAGCTATCAAGAACACCGGCTTGTTGTGGATAGATACGAGTCTTGACGCGACAATACCAAGCACTCCAAGATGCCAGTTGTCACCGTCAATAACCAGCGCGAAATCGTCTTTGAAGCTCGCAGTATTCTCAAGATCCCGTTCCGTTTGATCGAAGATCTTCGCCTCGATAGTCTGTCTGTTCTGATTATGCTTCAATAGACGGCTGGCAGTGTTCATTGCCGAATCCATATCTTCACTGATCAATAGTTCAAGTGCCACAATAGCGGAATCCATTCTTCCTGCCGCATTGAGTTTAGGCGCAATCTTGAATGCAATATCCTGTGCAGTAAGGTTTTCCGAAGGAATTCTCAGGTACGAAAGAAGCGCTTTCAAACCGAGAAGCGGACTGCTCTGAATCTTTGCCGTTCCTTCTTTGACTATGTAGCGATTCTCGTCTCTTAGGGGCACTATATCCGCAATCGTACCGAGCGCAACAATATCCAGGTACTCCTCGGGATCTATAGGACAGTGAAGGGTTTCATTTAAAGCAACCAGCAACTTGAAGGCAACACCGACGCCGGCCAATCCTTTGAAAGGATAATCGTCGTCAGGCCTCTTTGGGTTCACAACTGCGTCGGCTGGCGGAAGGAGATCCTTTACTTCGTGATGGTCCGTAACAACAACGTTGAATCCGATTTCCTTTGCGTACTTGATTTCGTCAAAGGAAGTGACCCCGCAATCTACAGTAATAAGGAGGCTATGCCCCTGATCCCTCAAATCCTTGATTGCGTCCTTGCTCAATCCGTAACCTTCTTCAAGCCTAAGGGGAATGTAATAGCTAACGTCGAATCCCATCCTCTTCATTGCGAGGTACAAGAGCGCGGTGCTCGTTACACCGTCGACATCGTAATCCCCGAAGACGACTATGCTCTCGTTTCTATCGCGGGTTTCGATAATTGTACGAACCGCCAAAGGCATGTCTTCAAGAAGGAAAGGATCATGGAGAATCGTCTTGTCAGGATTCAAGAACTTCATCGCTTCAACTTCGTTATCTATTCCACGCGTTACAAGTAATCTCGCTAGAAAAGCATCAATGCCCATGAATTCGACCAATCTGTTCACGGCCTCATCATCGGGCTTTAGGAGAAGCCACTCCTTTCTCATAAAGATCCACCCTCTCTTTTTTCTTTTGAGAAGATTATACCATCCGGCTCAATGGCTTGGAGAAATTGACGACTGGTACCCCAAGAAATGGTATTGTACAATCAATATATGAGACTAGATGCCTTTGTATCGAGATTTGGGGACTTCAGCCGAAGTGAAAGCAGGAGAATAGTTAGAAGCAATAGAGTGAGTCTAAACGGAGTTCTCACAAATGATCCTTCTACAGTAGTTAATGAGAAAGATACTGTCGTCGTTGATGGAAAGCCTATTGAGGCTTTCGACAATGTATATGTTGCCCTTAATAAGCCGGCAGGTTATGTTTGCTCAAGAGAAAGGAGCGAAGGCAGAAGTGTGTTTGAACTCATCGACGCAAACTTCTCAGCCGATCTGTCAATTGGCGGAAGGTTAGACAAAGACGCAACGGGACTTTTAATACTCTCTAACGACGGCATGTTCATTCACGAAGTGATTTCGCCCCGAAAAAATGTTGAAAAGGAGTACCTTGTCGAGACCGCCGAAGAGATAACTGAGAACGAGGTTTCTATGATTTCAGGCGGACTCTTTATTGGAAACAATGAGTTTTCGAAACCGGTACATGTTGAAGTAATCGATCATCTTCATATGAGGATCATTCTAACGGAAGGACGTTACCACGAGGTAAAGAGACTTGTTTCTGCATCAGGAAACCGAGTGATCAACCTGCACAGAAGGCGGATTGGATATTATTGTCTCTCTGAGGAGCTAAGACCAGGAGAGTGGAAGCTTCTGTCAGAGAACGACAGGAAAAAAATAACCGGGACTTGAGTCCCGGTTTATTTTCGAAACAACTACCGAATGTCAGTCTATCCTTGAAAGATTGAATGATAGATTGTGATCTCCCTTTCCAAAGTAACGGTATGTCACCGACACACGATACCCATCTAGTACGAGGACTACCTCGTAGTATCCGGGATCGAGTTCTACAACTCTGTTTGTTCTACCATAGTCTTTCCCGTTTATGTATATTCTTGCATTAGAAGGATCTGAAGAAATGGTGATTCTCGCGACAGGCCTTTCCTCAACGAGTATGATCTTCGTTGAAGAACTCGTTCCAGCGGCAAGATTCACTTCCTTGCTATCGGTGATATAACCTGATTTCTCTACTCTTATCGTATGTCTTCCGGCATCTACGTCGACTGAAAGCGGTGACCTTCCAACATAAACGTTGTCGACAAAGACGGACGCATTGGTCGGCTCAGTTTCAACGGTCAACCTTGCCTTTTTTGCATATAGGGTAGCGCTTACCTGCCTGTCTCTATCAAGCGAAACGCTTGTGGAGAAGTCATCATAGCCATCGGCAGTGACTCTGACAGTGTAGGTTCCTTCTCTCAAGTTGAGGTTCAGCGGTGTTCTCCCCTGATAGCTACCATTGATGTACACCAGAGCGTTCGAAGGAGAACTTGTGACGCTTAATCTGTACTCTCTCACTTGAGGCGATAAAGTAATCGACTTGGATATTGAACGGTCGAGCACGAAACTCTCTGAATAAGTCTCATAGCCAGATCTTTCTATTCTCAGGTTTTTCGATCCAGCTTCGAGAGTTACATTCAAAGGAGTGCGACCGATATAGGCATTGTTGATGTATACATCGGCTCCAGAAGGACTCGTGATTACTGAGAGCTGGTAGTTCTGAACAATCGGAGTCAACGTCAGTGATTTCGAGATATTCCGGTTCAAAACAAAAGTCTCCGTATAAGTCTCATAACCCGCTTTGGATACACTAAGATTCTTCGTTCCTTCTTCGAGGGTGACATTCAGCGGCGTTCTGCCTATTGAACTACCGTTAATTTGCACCACAGCGTCACTAGGGTTCGTAACCAGAGAGAACTGATACTCCTTGGCAAACTTCTGCAGATCAATTCTCACATCCAGTGTCTGCCCACTTTCAATAGTGAACTGTCTGGTTTCGGTCCTGTAACCGTTCATGTATGCTGTTACCATGTGGTTTCCCGCATCGAGGTCTATGTTAATGGGACTTCTGCCTACCATCTTTCCGTCAACATATATGGTTGCATTTGAAGGGGTCGTGCTTATCCTCGCTCGACCTGTGCTGGGCATAATATCAAGATAGAACCAGGCAGTAGAGACTGCGTACTCCTGCTTGTCTATCACAGGTATTACTTTCATGGTGACGAAGTCCTCCGCGCCTATACTTGCCCTAGGGAAGATATCTCCCGCTTCGGCCCTTAACATAAGATCATCAAGGAAACCAAGGGGCGACGTGGATGCCACTATCTGGAAGATTTCCTTACCGCCTCCGGTTTCGCTAGTTAGCTGAAGCCGATATCTGGTAGTTGCATTGTCAGTCGGAAGAGAGTAGGTAACACCGGCCTTCAGTGCGTTGTTGCGGTCATAGCCATTAGGGAAAATAAGCTGAATCTCTCCATTTGGCGTTATGTCGTAAATTGCAACATACGCGTCTTTGTTCACTTTGAAATATGTTTTAACTTCTTCACCGGAATAATAAAGAGAACCATTATCTCTGTCAAGCCAAATAGAGACTTCAAGGCCTCCCTGAGGCTGCTCCGGTACAATTATGACTTTCTGCACATCATAAGTCACTACCCCAAAAACTGATATTGCCAAGAAAAAAAAGAGAATGACTAATATTGTTTTCTTCATATTCTCACCCCTCCCATTTTCAGGTATTAATTAGACTGATTTTCATCAACCTCGTTCAATGAACCGTCAGCCGCTCTTCCGAACTCATTATACTTCTTCACAATTCCAATAATTACTAGTGAGATTACTGTTCCAAAACCTAGACCGTATAGACTCCTGACTAAGTCGGTCCAGAGAGGAACAGTCGCATGGCAAAAGGTGTTTACAATTGAGACTATTACAAGAGATCCACCTGAAGCGATAATCGGGCCGAGCTTTCCTTTGATGTCGAAAGAAAAGTGAATAAGGATAGCGAGCAAAGGATATGCAAGCAGCTCTTTGAAACGGGGGCGAACCAAGAGGAGATTGTCAAGATAGTCCCTTACCATTCTTTCCGAGTCAAGCACAAAGGAGAAGTTTCCACTTCTAAGAATGTAATAACCAGCCGTGATTCCGGCAAGCGCAACTACCAGCAGGTCGCTCTTAGATATTTTTCTGGAGACACTCTTCACGAAACCAGTTACAAACAACCAACCAGGGAGGGCCACGAGAGATACTTTAACTCCCCGGAAGAGTTCTAGGCCGTTCTGAAACTGAGCTCCGACCATAGATGCGTTGATAGAGATTCCCAGAAAAACAGAAAGTGAAAAGAATAGCAGGAACCCTTTAAGAACCCCGGTGTTTAGAGAAGACAACCTTCTGTAGATGGCGAACTCCCCGGCAACTACAGCCAAAGGCAAACCGAAAGTCGGGAAAAGTAGAAATACAACTGTAATTCCAACGGCAGCAAGCGGGCTGATTGAAAGAATCAACACAAATATGAACAACGCTGAAAGCAATTTGAATCTAGACGAGCCGGCCCTGGGAGATGTAATTTCGGCAGAGATCAGCCCTTGTTTACTTAGCTCTTCGTAGGATTTGCGAACTAGCTCATCATAATTGAAGTCGACAGTAGGAGTTAGGAAGAGCAATGCATCAACACTTCGCTCCCTAACTGATCTGATGTACCTCGTTACCGCTCCATCGATATCGTAATTTGGATACTCTTTGTTCTTTAAGTTGTGGACGCGGAAAACCAGAGACTTGTTATCTCGGGCCTTTAAGACATCAAGAACATACTGTCCTCTTTCGTCAAACTCCATGTAACCAGTGTAAGCGCAATGACTATCAAGAATAGAAGCCAGTTCCGAAATAGGGTATGGAGAAACGCCCGTAAGTATCACAGGAATCTGTAAACCTAGAATCTCCTCCAGTCGATTCCAATCATCTCTGAGGTCTACAAATACGACTGCAGAGCCAAGTTCTGGAATGCCCGCCAGATCATCAACGTAAATCAGTTGCTTTGATGGTATACCGTCAACCTTCTTCTCGGTAACAAGAGCTGCACGATTGTAATTAGAATCAAGGGAGACTCTCCACGGGACATATAGAAGAGAGAGAAGCAGACCCACAACAAAAACAATGACAACTATGCCGTTCCCAAGACTGATTATATTTTTCTGTTTCTCGTTTCTTCGTCTTCTTCGAGGCTTTTTAGGTCTAACGGGAACTTCCGCCAATACTTATCTCTCCTCCCGATCAGAAGATAAAGAAATAATACTACACCGACGACAAATGGGGAATATGGAAGCAAAAAGACAATTCTCCATTTGAGGATCATTGAACGAACAGTGGATCCAAAAACATTCAAAAAAGCTGCGTCCATTTCTCTTTTAATAGAAAACTCATCAACGACTTCCAGTAGTCTGCCGTATGAATGCCTCTCAAGAATGTAGTCTGCAAAGCTTGCCACTGCCCCGTAGAAGATACTCTGATCTTCCTTGACCGGGTATCTCTTCTCGAATTCTGTGAAGTCAAAAAAAGCTATTCTGAGAATTAGCCTGTTCGTCCCCGTATGAAGATTCTGAAATCCTTCTGCAATGACCTCATGATACCACAGCGGAATCTCGTCGGGATTAAGATCTCTGCTTCTAAGGTATTCGAAGAAATAGACGTGGGCAAGCTCATGTCTTGAGACTCCCGGCTTGTAGGAAGATGTGTACAGAAAGATCTGATAGATCCCGTTATCGTCTATTGCCGCAGGCTGCTCGTGACCTTCACCTTTTAGAATCGTCAGACTGTATCTTACCGAGAAACCATAGATTTCCGAAAGCTCCGCGTTTGCTTCCTCGATCTCACTTCTGATCTCCGCCTGAGTCGCCACCAGGTCTGAGGATAAGATAATCACAAAGACGAGAATAATTGCTTTCATTCGAGGCAATCCAGCACCCTCTTAAGATCTCCTGGAAGTTCAGAGACGATCTCGATTCCCTTTCCGTCATCTCTTACTAAGGAAAGCCTTGAGCAGTGTAGAAAATAACGCCTTAAGCCCGTTTCTTTCTTGAAGTCTCTATTGAAAAGTCTGTCTCCATACACATCGTCTCCAACAACCGGATAACCCGCTTCACTTAACTGTCGACGGATCTGGTGCTTCTTTCCAGTAAATAGATCGATCCATAACAAAGATGTCGAATCAAAGCTCTTCTCAACTGTGAAAGCCAAAGATTCGACGAATTTCTCTCTCTGAGAGACAAGCTTTCCTTTGCTTTCAGGAAATCCCTTCACAAGAGTGAAGTAACCTTTTTCAACTCCATGCTCTCTGAACAGCTTTGAAAGCTCTCTGGCGGCCTCCGGAGATTTCGCGAATAGGATTACGCCAGAAGTGTGTTTATCAAGCCTATGAACGGGGCGAGGAACAAAACCTTTCAGATTCCCGTACGCCATCAATCCTTCAACCAGGGTGATTATCTGAATTCCCTTTCCGGGATGCACGGAGATTCCTGAAGGTTTGTCAACTGCAACTACAAAATCATCTTCGAACAGAATGTCAAGCGGAATGTCCTTAGGCGTCAATTCACGCGACTCTTCAAGACGCTTCAGTTTCGAAGGATCTCCCGAGAAAACAACCTGAACCTTATCTCCTATCTCCAGTTTCCAGGCGCCGTCTCTGATTTTATTCCCATTGACTCTAACATTGCCCTTTCTCAGCAATTTGTAAATTGAAGAAAGCTTCAAATCGGAAAGCTCTTTCCGCAAAACCCTGTCCAATCTCTCGTAGAAATTTTCTTTTGTTACTTTGAATTCCCTTTCGATCTAAATCACTCCACTCAAATTTAAGGGGGCTTTAAGCCCCCTCAGAAAATTTAATCCTCAACGCCCAGACCTTTGCCGATACTCTCCACAATATCCCCAACGGTGGAGATGTTCTCGATCTGTTCGTCTTCAACCTTGAAATCAAATTCGTCCTCAAATGCCATTACCAGGTCGACCAAATCGAGTGAATCTGCTCCAAGATCCTCGGTCAAATCTGAATCCATGGCGATTTCATCTTCCTCAACTCCAAGCTTCTCAGAAATTATTGTTTTTACTCTGTCGAATACTTCGTCAACTGTCAAAGGACATCCTCCCTTCGAAATCTTTCTCAAATTGCCACAATTATAGTGATACCAGACTCCAAAGTCAAACTCCTCTGGATTCCTAAAAGCTTTCATTATTATATAATAATTTCAAGGTCTTTACTTCTGGAGGTTTGCTATGAGACTCTACAAAGAGATGAAAGAAACAGTTGCCAGACGCCTAACGACTTTTCCAAAAGTCGCGTTGATACTAGGGTCGGGACTGGGTTATCTTACAGAGCAATTTGAAAAACCTTTGGCAATAGATTACAGCGAGATTCCGGGATTCCCTGTAACTACCGTAGAAGGTCATTCAGGCAGGCTAGTCTTCGGGATGTTCCACGGACTCCCGGTAGTGGCAATGGAAGGCCGCTTCCACTTCTACGAAGGTCATAACATTGAAGACGTTTCCTCTCCTATCTATCTCTTCAAAGAACTTGGGGTAGGTAAATTGCTTATTACAAATGCTTCTGGCGGAATAAACAGAAGCTTCTCTCCCGGAGATATAGTTGCGGTGACAGACATCATAAACTTCGGACTTCGCAACCCTCTGAGGGGAGAAAACGACAGCCGTTACGGCGTGAGATTTCCCGACATGTCGGAGATAATTGATTATTCCTGGCTAGAGGTTTTGAAGTCAAGACTCGAGAAAGCAAAGATAGATTTGAAGGAAGGAACCTACTGCTGGGCTCTGGGTCCGAGTTATGAAACGCCTGCAGAGATAAGGGCTTTTGAATTCTTTGGGGCAGATCTCGTCGGGATGTCGACCGTCCCCGAAGTAATCGCCGCAAGACATTGCGACATAAAGCTTCTGGTCTTATCGTGCGTGACAAATATGGCCTCGGGAATCCTCAAGGAGAAGCTTGCTCATTCCGACGTGGTGAAAACAGCAAACAGAATAAGACCTAAATTCACAGCAATTGTCCAGCATGCGGTTGAATCGGTTATGGAGAATGAAAAATGATAAGGAAGATCACCAGCATCGTTTCATGCATACAGAAGGCCACCGACATTCTAGTTGTGGGTCATATAATGCCTGATGGCGATTGTATCTCTTCGGTGGTATCACTTTCGATGGGACTCGAGAAGTTTGGAAAGAAGGTTACACCGGCAATTGATTGGAGGATTCCGGCGAACTTCGCAGTCTTTCCCTGGATAGAAAGAATTGAAGATTTCAGTAATGATATTGTGGAGCCAGATCTAATAATCATTGTAGACGCTTCGTCTCCAGATAGAATCGGTGGATTTGAACAGCTTTTGCGAAAAGGAATACATTCAGTGGTTATCGATCATCACGCGACCAACACCTATTTTGCAGACGACTGCTGGGTAGATCCATCATATTCCTCGGCCGCTCAAATGGTTCTTGACCTTCTAAAGCTAATGGATGTTGAATATGACACCGATCTCGCGCTTATGAACTACATCGGCATTGCAACAGATACCGGATTCTTCAGATACTCGAATGTAGATAGCTCTGTTTTCGAGGCCGCTGCGGAGCTTGTGAGATTAGGAGCCGATCCCGCCTTCGTGGCAACTTCAATTCTTGAAACAAGAAAGATTGAAGAGCTATTTCTCGAAAGAGACGCGATCGACAATATAAAGCTGCTTTCAAGCAGCAGGCTCGCATATTCCTTCCTTGAGTTGAAGGATTTTGAAAAGTATTCACTCACAGAAGATGATTTTGTGGGCTTCGTCGGCGATTTGAGATCGATAAAGACCGTTGAAGTTGCTCTCTTTGCCTCAGAAGCGAGTAAAGGAGAAGCTCATGTTTCGCTGAGATCGAAGAACTACTTTGATGTTAGCAAGATCGCCGTCGCGTTTGGAGGCGGAGGACATCAAAAGGCTTCGGGTTTTACTCTGAGATACGACGGCAATCTAGAGGATGCTCTTGCCGAAACGATTGAAATGATAGATTCTAGACTTCAAAAAGAAGAACATTAGGCTATTAGTCTTGCGAGAAGCTGTATGAACTGGGTTATAGGCCACATAATAAGCTGAATGATTCCCATGAGTGACAGGACGAGAAGTGTCAGTATTCCATATAGTTCATATTTGACAAGCCAGTTAACTTGGCTCTCCGGAACAAGCATTGTAACAATGTTTGCCCCGTCAAGAGGTGGTATAGGAATCAAGTTGAAAAGAGCGGTGTTGAGGTTTATCACCATTGTCCAATAAATGATGTCTGCTATATAACTTGCGGGAAAAGCGTTGACCGTTTCTGGCAGGAAGGTGGAAAACCTGTGAAGACCGGAGAGATAGAAGATCAGACCTGTGATAACTCCAAGCGTGAAGTTGGCAATAGATCCGGAAAGTGCCGTAAGAATTGCCTTGAAATACTTCGCTTTTCTGAGCTTCCAGTAGTTGACCGGAAAGGGTCTCGGCCAGCCGAATTTGAAGAAGTAGAACATTAACAAACCTACAGGGTCAATTCTTCTGATGAAACCAGGGCCTCCCCATTCAGGTTTGGTGGCCTCGAAGCGTCTCGCGGTTATAAAACGAGCATACTCATGGGAGAGTATTGTCGCAGCAATGGCAGGAGTTAGACAGAAGAAATTCCTCATCATCTCAAACATCTTTCTCATCCCTTCCTGATAGAACGACGGTTATCTCTCCCTTCACTTCTGAAGACGCGAATTTCTTTATTGCATCAGAAACGCGTCCAAAAAAAGACTCCTGAAAGAGCTTGGTCATCTCTCTTCCGATGAATATCTCTCTGTCGCCAATGATTTCAAGGATTTCGCGCAATGTCTCCATTAATCTGAATGGCGACTCGAAGAATACTATGAGGCTCTCTCCGTAACTGCCCTGAGAGATCTTTCGCAAAAGTCTTCTCCGATTCTTGCTCCTAGGCAAAAAGCCGAGAAACGTGAAATGACTGCCGGGGAAACCGCTGATAGCAATGGCCGAAGTAACGGCACTTGGACCTGGCGAAACATCGATTTCAAAACCTCTATCACGGCAAATCCTGATGATTTTTGCCCCCGGATCAGAGATGACGGGCATTCCTGCGTCACTGGCAAGTGCTATCTCTCCCCCTTCATCAAGCTTTCGAATTATGAAAGACAGTCTTTCTTCCTGGTTATGCATATTCAGGGAAACCACATCTTTGTTTTCTACCCCCAAAGAGGAGAGAAGCGACCTCATTCTCCTCGTATCTTCAGCAAGGATCAAATCGGATTCCTCAAGCACTCTCTTACCTCTAATCGTCATGTCATCAAGATTTCCAATGGGAGTGCCCACGATCCAGAGTTTCCCCTTTTTCCCAGTCATCTTCTACCTCCAAGAGGAAGCTTCGATGCAACTCCTAATCTTCTTGGAAACTCACTTGGAGTAGCCCTTTCCTTCTCGTAAACTACCATAAACCTCATCGAACCGTCAGAAAGTCTATACTCCTTTTCACACATGAGCCGTAGTCCAAGAACCCTCTCTGCCGCATCAGAAAAGACCTTCTCACCAAGCCACCCGGGGCCCTTGTAAAGGTAGATATATCCACCGACCTTAACTAGAGGAGCCGCGAGTTCCAGCGAAATATCACATCTGGCAACTGCCCTCAAGAAGGCCGAATCGAAAGTCGCTCCTGCTTCTTTTGCGAATTCTTCTGCTCTTGCTGTCTTTACGGCAACATTTGTCAGGTCTAAATCCCGGGCGAATCTCCCGATTTCCCTGGTTTTCTTTGCGATGGATTCAAGAAGTGTCCAGTTTGATTTAGGAAAAGAAATCGCCAAAACAAGGCCTGGAATTCCGCCTCCACTTCCAATGTCTATACAGCGACCCGACAGAGAAGAACCTTTAAACGGAACAATCGTGTCTTCGATGTGAACTGTCATTGCTTTCTCAAATCGCTTAACTGAGGTGAGATTGTGGGGAGAAGAGAGCATGAGCTCCATAAGTTTTTCATACTTTGCGAAAAGCGATGGCTCAAGAAATTCATTCGAGAAAACCATTTTTCATTCCTTTTCTATACAGGCGTATGCTTCGTGATTGTGAATTGACTCCTGACTGATAGCTTCTACTCTGTACCAGTCGATCCGACTGTCGTCTTGAAGAAGCAGAACGGCTTCTCGCGAAAGATCTTCCACAAATCTGGGGTTGTCGAAAGAGTGTTCTGTGATAAACTTCTCGTCCTCTCTCTTGAGCAAAGAAAAGATCGGAGCACTTGCGGATTTCTCGACATACTCAATGATCTCTTCAATCCAAACAAGTGAATTCATTCTTACCGAAACAAAGACTTCTGCCCTTTGATTGTGAGCACCTCTGTCACTAATCTCTTTTGAGCAAGGACAGACAGTCATGACCGGAACCTTGACTCCAAGGACAAAATCGAACGCTCCATCCTTCATCGCAATGAAGGAACAACCATATGAACTGAAACTCTCACTACCGCTTACAGGAGCTTTCTTCCTTATAAAATACGGAAACTCAACCTTGATATGAGCCACATCGGCTTTCAAGGAGTCCCTCATGTCATTCAAGATTGACTCAATGCTTCTGGGAGTAATCTTCTTATGGTGTCTCTCAAGGACCTCTACGAATCTTGACATGTGAGTACCGCGAAAATTCTTAGGAAGATCCACAAAGAGATCGAATTTCCCCACAGTACTTTGTGTTCCGAATTTTCTGTCCAGCACCACTATCGGATACTCAATTGACTTTATCCCGACCATATTGATTCTGATGTTTCTCTTGTCCTTCTCATTCTGAACGTCTCTCAAGATCAAACACCCCTTGAATCTGTGGTCTCAAAGAGGTATAATCGGCTAAGTGGAGGCGTATCCTAATTGGCTAAGGAGCCGGTCTTGAAAATCGGTGGGGTTGACGCCCCTTGTGGGTTCGAGTCCCACCGC
>JAFGAP010000108.1 GCA_016933635.1 Kosmotogaceae bacterium | reverse complement strand
AGCGGTCTTTACCAGCCTTGCTTTCAGTCATACTACTAAGACATACCGTCTCTTCAATTCTTTTTCTCTTCATCGCTTCCCTTCAGGATGCCTTCCGGCTTAACAAATGAATATATCTCTGTGTCTCTCTTTGCTACTTCAAGATGCCTGCGTACATACAGCCCGCAGTTGCTTCCGATCTTATTCTCTTCAGGTTCTCCCACGCTAACTATAACGTCATAACCCCTTTCATGTAGACCCTCTACCAGGGTTCGGTGAACCGTTAGCGTTCCGTTGTCCTCAACTGCTGACTTCATCTCGTTTTCGAGTGAGCGATAAGTCGGATTGACCGGCGTTATCTTGATCAGAAACTTGCCTGGATCAAAAAACTGTGATATAACATCTTGATCCACTATCGACTGAGTCGAAAGAGCGAAATTCAGAGTGACCTTTCTGTCTCCCTCACTAAAGAACTCTGAGCCGTACTCAGCTATTTCCTCCAGGCTCCACTTTCTTACCGGAATCAAAGAGTCACGTTGAGCTTTGTCTGTAGAATGAATAGAGAACTGAAGCTGAAACCTTCCCTTGTAATGCCTTTCTTTAATATCATATAGCCTGTCAAAGAATCCCTTTGAACCAGCCGGTGCCATCGAGCTCACAGAAGGCAGCATTCCAGGTGCGACGTATCGTTGAGGAAGAATCTCAAGCGCCTCCAGAACATGCGGATTTAGCGAAGGCTCGCCAATTCTTGCAAACTGGACTTTGAACTTCTTCACCGCAACATTGGAGGCATATCTTTTCCTAACCATATAATCTATCTGTTCGACTATTTCCTCGCACGTGAGGTTTCGCCTGTATGATCCTCCTGCATCGCAGAAAGCGCATTTAATGGGACAACCATCCATAGTCGAGACGATTAACACCCACTTTTCATCTCGAGGAAGCGGAGGCTGAAGAGATTCAACGAACTCAACCCATGAACCTTTTGAAGTCTCTCCTGTGTGGACTATAGCAAGCTCTTCGTTTCCAAAACTCTCAATTATCTTCAATATTGATCACCTCTGAGAAGCTATTCTCATAGCGCTTCTGATACCTTCGCCTACGGCTATCGACGCCTGCCTGAATATATCACCCCTAGCGTCGCCCACTATCTCGAACCTGTCTGAACTGATCACGGGAAGAGAGACTTCCCGTCCTATACAGATGAGCAGAGCTTCTACAGAGTATACTCCAAGCGGGGTGGTAATCGATAGGCACGTCATCCCAGCTTCGACCTTCAATATGGGTTCTTTCATATGTAACTCGACCCCTACCTTAGCTGCCGTTGTCCTGAGCGCTTCGATTGCTCTGACCTTATCGCTTCTCGCGAAAAGAAGCGCCTTCATCCCCGCAAGTTTTGATCTTATCGCTCCATCATAAGCCATATCACCTGCTCCATAGACTGCAGCAGTTCGCGTTCCATTCGGGATATCCCTGTACTCGTATACGACTCTAGAATCAACCTCTAATGAAGCGAGTCTCTTCGGCATAGTTCCAGTTGCAATAACTGCATGATCAACTGAATAATGCGCCTTCCTCGTGACGATAGTTCTCCCGAGAATGTCCGTCACCTCTTCGCTCATAACGCCGATTTTGTTTCTTTCAAGATGCGCTTTCAGCATTTTACAGAGATCCTCTCCCGAAGCAGGGTCAAGCGGGGGGAAGTTATCTACACGCCAAGCGTTATTTAGAAGACCTCCTATGGTCCTTCGCTCGAAAAGCAATACCTCGATCCCGTATCTCTTCAGCATCACCGATGCAGCAACGCCAGCGGGCCCGGCTCCAACAACACCGACTAACTTAATCATGAGCGATATCCTTGAAGCAATGCAATGACCTCACTAGTTGTGGATATCATCGAAAAACCATTACCAAGGTTCTTCAAAGTGCAGACGTGCATATCTATATTTTTGTCGCAAAGGGCATCCTCCACCATAATTGTCGCGTAGCCTTTCGTGAAGGCCGACCTGGCTGTACTCTCGCAGCAGAGATGCGTCCTGACACCGCAGATGACGAGTTGATCAACACGCATGCTTTTCAAAAAGGCATCGAGTACTGTTTCATGAAAGGCATCATAGGTATCTTTGTAGAATATCGCGAGATCACTGAACTCGGGAACCGTCCACCCTTCTTCAACGGTGTTTCCCCACCACTCCTCCATAATCTTCGAACCGCCTTTGTGAATCGTCAAAGCAACCGGCAGTTCGCAGCTTTTAAAGGCTTCGATGAGTCTCTCAGTATTTCTAACCACGTCCGTGATTCCATCCAGATAAGCTTTAGATTCCATATCTGTGAAGTAGTTCTGAAGATCTACAACTAGTAGAATCGGCGAGAGCAGTTTGGGTCCGTGCCTTTGGCGCTCTAGTTTAAAGGTTTCTTCAAACAGAACCTTTGAAAGCATTAATTAAACTCCTCCCCGAATAGTCCGAAGCAAACAATTCTATCACTCTCTTGTCACTACTGGAATGGAAGTGACAATGATGAACGAGGCAAATGCTTTCCTGGATAGAGATCGAACCAGCGGATAGCTTTCCCATGCCCTTGCTGGATACGCGGAGTAGCTGCGTATTCTCTTCCAGTAAAATCGACGTGCTTTCCCTGCTGTACGCTTGGAAAAGCCGAGAAAGAGTGTATCCGAGCGTTTCCTGCGCTTACGAGAAGACGAAAGCGAAAATAGGGACTGACCGGCTCTAAAGGTCCCCTTTTCGCGCATCTCTCTGAAACCAGGGGCCAGAAAGTCAAGAACTTCAAGCTCCTCAAATCTCTTACCTCAGTCCTACTAAATCCGTTTTGCGAAGAACGGCTCTTTTCGCTATTCCGTTCTCTGGGCCGTCCAGTTATGGGGTCCCGACTTGTAATTGCCGTTAATATAAACAGTCGCGGTGCCCGTCATTCCATCTGAGTCGAATTTGCCAGTGAATTGAATTGTCTCTCCGCCCTCATAGCTCGAATAGAGAAAGGAGATGTTGTCCTTTGAGGTTGTCCCGGAAATTGTGCCATAATTTGCAGTATAGATGTGGTTCCCCAGATAACCATCGAGCTTGCCCTTCTCATGAGTGGTAATCTGCATAAAGGCCGTGAAGGTCTCTGATTCACTTTTGGCAACCGAGAGATTCCATGTGCCAACAAGATTTCTGGTTTTCGCGACGGATGGACACCCGCTGAGCAAAATCACAACTGCAATCGCAGCAAAAAAGATCATAAGAGATACACGTTTCAAAATCAACACACCTCGCTATAAAGAGTGATAACACTATTTCGGTAGGATCAAGGTTGACTCAAAGCACTAAAGACTGAATTCCGAAACCATCTTTCGTGAGATCAAGAATTTCTATCCATTTCACAGAAGCAGACACATCAAAAAAGAGTACTGGTAACTGTAATATTACTATAGCATTCTCGGCATCAGTTCTGATATCTAATCACCGCATTTTACATGGGGATGACTGGCTTCTCCTCAAATAGTCCCGCCGCTACACGGCCCTCCTCCCTCAAAGGAGGATTTAAGATCAAGATCATCACGAGTTACGTACAGCAAATATTCTCATGGGAGAAGGAACATCACATGATTCTCCTGAACTCCCTGACTTATGGTTAGCGATTAGCATCATGGTTCGCAGGCGAATTCACTAACTCTGTCTTCCAGCAGAGCCTTCCCTGGAATCCACTCACTT
>JAFGAP010000107.1 GCA_016933635.1 Kosmotogaceae bacterium | reverse complement strand
TCGAAATTTGCAAGGAAAACCCCCGCGAATCCCAGTATCATTCCAAGCGTCTTTTTCCAGCTCAAGCGATCATTCTTGTAGATATAGTGAGCAAGGAGGATTACAAGGAAGTTCTCACCCGCCATTATTATCGAAGACTTCATTCCCGTCGTGTAGCTCAGCCCGTTATAGAAGAAGAAATAGAGCAGAAAAGTCTGCAGTATTCCGAGCGCCAGCAAATGGAGGTAGTCCTTCTTTGTGAACCTTGTTCTACCCTTTCTACCAAGGGGTATTGAAAGCATAAGTACCATTATGCCGGCCCCCAGAAACCGGATTCCCGCAAAGACAAGTTTGGCTGAAACATCATCCGGAGCAATAGACATTTCCTCGTAACTCAGCTTCAGCACCGGAAAAGCGCTACCCCATAGAATCGAACAGAACACGGCGGTTAAGGCCGCCATCCACTTCTTCTTCAAAATGTTCATGTGACTAGTCTACACTAAAAGACGGATCAGAAACTGACCCTTCAGTGGATACATCGTCTATAAGTAATTGAGGAGAGATACCCTCTGTTCTCTTTAAGGAGGTTTTCAAATTGAACATCTAGAATTCTTTCGCTCTTGAAGATTGCTTCTTCCCCTTGATGCAATCCAGAGGTCTTCTTGATGAAGATTTACAGAAACAAACATAAAAATAAAACGAATGAATTATACAAACGGTGAAATTACTTGTTCTAAATTGACTTTTGATAATCACTATCAACTGCAGTATAATTATAATGTTTCTGCCAGGTTTATCAGTTCGAGTCAATGCAGAAAGGAATGCGTGTTTTCCGGTTTTAAGCCGTTTTGGTTTTCTAAGAAGCTGTCTGGGTGATTCATTTGAAGAAGAGAGATCGCGGGGCAATAAGCGTGGCACATGCCCGCAGAAAGGAAAAGGCTTACAAATACTTTACGGCCGCAGGCGTCACAATTGGTTTGCTTTCAATAATTCTGATAATCACGGCGAACCAAATGTCGACGAGCATTGTGCAGGATTCCGACTCGATTAGGCCGATATTTATGGCCGGAATAGCGCTTGCGCCTATTTCGTTTTTCATATACGTTTTCGCTTTGATTACTTCTTTGAGCGCGGGAATAAGGAATTGGAATCTCGTTCTTGGATTCCTGTCTTCCTTTCAAGCCATTGTCTCCCTGATTTTCGCAAGAGATATTCTTCTGCTAGACTCTTCTCTGAAGCTGAGCCTCCAGACTCCCAATTGGTCGTCATACATTCTCTGGTCAATTCTCATAGCCTCTCTATTGCTCACATTATTTGTGGGAGTCTTCTCAAGGAAGAGTGTATGAGTCTGTTATTTCGCCGAAGATGAGCGAATGATAAGAATTATCGCCATAGAACGTGCTGGCTATACTACCGTTTAGAGCCAAAGGCGTCAACGCTTCTTTTGAAACAACGCGGCACTCCAGAACTTTGTCAGCCTCATCTACTACAACTATTGATGGCGACAGCCCCTCTCGAGCAGTCAATCCGGTTTCCTTGAACTTGTCGAAATACTTTCCGCTTCTTGTCCCGCAGAAGTCCAGAGCCTCCTGCCACTTTTCTGACATGAAATTAACCGAGAATCCATCGCTGCTCCTGAAAAAATTGTGTGTGAATCTGCTTGGTCTTATCATGGCAATGAAGACCGGTCGATTCCATGTGTAACCGAGGAAACCCCAACCAACGGTTATCAGGTTTGTTTCAACGCCATCTGTTACTCCGATCAGAACTCTCCCATCCCTGAGGGCTTCAAGAAGCTCCGTCGAGTGCTCCGGAAAGCTGAATTCTGTCATGCTAACCTCCTCTAGCAAAGACGATGGAGGTTATCCCCCCATCGCTAAATCTTCTTAAGATGATTCGAGATTTCTGTGTAATCTGGCTCAACTCTGGGATCGTCTGAAACCCATGTGTAGGAAATCTTTCCGTCTTTGTTCAAAATGAATACGGCTCTCTTTGAGACAGTTAGACCCTTGACGCCGGCAAAATCCTGATGCACACCGCCATACTTTCCGGACACTTCCCCTCCAACATCTGAGAGAAGCTGAAAAGAAAGGGAATTTTGCTCCTTAAAAGCTTTGTTGGCAAAAGGGCTGTCCATACTTATCCCAAGAATCGTAGCATTAAGGCTCTCAAAGTTCGCAAGAGAATCTCTGAATGTACATAGTTCCTTTTGACATACACTTGTGAACGCACCGGGGTAAAAGACGAGCACAACCTTTTTTCCCAGATATTCGTTGAGTTTGTATTCCTTAAGGTCTGAACCGAATAGCGAGAAGTCTACGGCCTTTTCTCCTCTTAGTAACATCCCATGTACCTCCTAAAAACCGTCTATTATTGTCATATTAATTCTAGCAGATGATTAGGTGCGATACATAGAAGAAGAAACACCATGCATCCTCCATCGACGCTGACGACTTGGCCGTATTTGCCTTCCGGCTCAGACTGAGCACCCCCACGGCACACGGGAGCGCTCGCTTATGGCTGCTTCCTCCCGGACCTGACCAGGTTCGCAAGTTCCCGTTGCGCAGGACTCAATCCTCAACACCTTCAAACAAACCGACACCAAACCGGCAAAGCCTCAAGAGGCATTCGGCCCCGCGTATGGCGGATTTCGGGTACAGGGAACCGCCAGCTCCCCACCTAGCATGGTGTATATACATTATATATTCTGCTTTCTCAGCTTTCAAGTGATATCTAGTTGTTTAATCTGGTGAAGTCTATTCCAAGCACTAGAATACTTCGATTTGAATAGGTTCTCTTCGTACCGGGAAGGATTATCTGCCTAACCCCGGAATCAAGAATTTTTGAGATCAATTCGTCGGTCAGATCGTTGTCGGAAGCCATTACGGAATCCCTCAAATCGTGACTGGCGAAATCGTAACTCTGAAGTTCTTCGTAACTCAACCCGCTCTTTAGAAGCAGACTCTCACCGTCTTTGAAAATCGAGAAATTATTCGCCCTGTTCACACGTGAACAATAAAGAGCGAGCCTTCCATCTATATCGAGATCATATTTCTTCATTTCAAATGTTAGTTCTCTAACAAAATAGTTCCCGAAGCCCGAATACGTTTCCTTCGATAGTGTCACCGCTTCGTGGGATGGAGCGGTCAGTATCATGATATCTCTTTCTCTGGCAGCGCGTATTGCATCGCGGTCGAAGACGCCTCCAAAAGCCTCTACGCCATCATCATTCAGTCTTTTCAACGTATCACCGTCTATGGCGAAGGTTGAAGCATACATCGTATCGGGACCGCCCGTGGAAAAATCTTCCGGTACCTTGCCCGCAAAGACTTTTGTGATCTTGCCTTTGTCAAGAAAAAGAGAAATGTTATCACTGTAGTAGTAAAGCTCCATGAAAACATTCATGTTTCTCAGCTGGGACTTCTTGAGCCCTACGGCGGGATTACCGATCTGAACCTCATCAAGCAGACCAGGTTCTTTCGAAAGCTTTAGCAGGTGAGCCTTCTGAGAGGGGTTGTCTCCGTGAAGGAGCTGCATTACGTGTTCCATAACCGTATAGTCGTATTTCTCGGAAGCGAAGATCTGCGACAAGGCCTGATGAATGGAAGAATTGTAAAGCAAGGCAGCATAGATAGCCTTAAGGGCGTATCTTCTTCTCTTAAGAAGGGGAACATCTCCACAGTCCTCTAGACTGTCAATTACTTCATCATAATCCGTAGGATCGGAAATGACTACAATGTCCCTGTGATTCTTGGCGCCCGCCATCAACAGAGCCGGTCCGCTGACGTCGATCTCTTTTGAGAGATTTGACTCATCCGGAGATTCCTTGACGGCAGACTCGAAAGGTTTGAGATTCATGACAATCATGTCGAAAGGAAGAATCGAGTGTTCTTTCATTTCCTCAATATGAGCAGGAAGATCCTGGATCGCAAGGACCCCTCCTATAATCTTTGGATGAATGGCTTTCAGCCTTCCATCGAATATCGAAGGAAACCCAGTGTAATCAGCGACCTTTATTGCCTCGACGCCATGATCTATAAGGTATTCCGCGGTGTGATCAGTAGCAATGATCTCTACGCCGTTCGAGACCAGATATCTAGCGATCTCTTCCACTCTTGATTTGTCATGTACGCTGACAAAGGCACGCTTTATGTTCATCAGGCACCTCCATGTGATTAGTTTATCATCAATCTGTCCCTGGAAAATTCAACTGTTGATTTATAATGTTATCAGTTTGGCGTATACTTTAGTATCTCATGCCCTTGGGTCGGGCAAGGATAGCGGGGGAGTAACATGACTGAAAAAGAATTGATTCAGAAATGCGAATCTGGCGAAATTGGTTTTGTCAGGCTTCAGATAACCGATATAAACGGTATGCTGAAGAATGTGGAAATTCCTGCAAGAATGCTACCTACAATTCTGGAAAAGGGTGCAATGTTCGACGGATCTTCAATCGACGGCTTCGTGAGAATCGAGGAGTCCGACATGTATCTACGGCCGGATATTTCGACTTTCGCCTTTCTTCCCTGGGACAATGGTCAGGGAAAAACAATAAGACTCATCTGTGATGTCTACAAACCTGACGGTACACCATTTGAGGGAGATCCAAGATATGTTTTGAAGAGAGTAATCCAGAAAGCTAAAAACATGGGGTTCGAGACTTACGCCGGTCCGGAACCGGAGTTCTTTATAGTCAAGAGAGACCGTGACTGTGGAAAACCGATCGGTGCGTTTCTGGATACGGGAAGTTATTTCGATCTCCTTCCAGTTGACGGAGGCGAGGAGGTAAGGAAACAGATCGTGCTTTCTCTACAGGAAATGGGCTTTGAAGTTGAGGCGGCACATCATGAGGTAGCGCCTTCTCAACACGAAATTGACTTCAGATACACTGACATACTGAAAACCGCAGATAACATCCAGACGTTCAAATGGGTTGTGAAGACGATAGCTATAGCCAATGGATTTCATGCAACATTTATGCCGAAGCCGTTTTCGGGAGTCAACGGATCGGGAATGCATGTCCATATGAGCCTCTTCACGGACGGCAACAATGCCTTTTACGATTCCTCAAAAGATCACGGGTTAAGTGAAACCGCTCTGAGTTTCGTCGGGGGAATTATCTCACACGCAAATGAGATTACTGCTGTTACGAATCCAACTATAAACAGCTATAAGAGACTTACACCTGGATACGAGGCACCCGTGAATATCTCCTGGGCGCTGGGAAACAGAAGCGCAATGATCAGAATACCCAGCACAAGGGGAGAAGGGACCAGGCTGGAATTCAGGAGCCCCGATCCCACGTGCAATCCTTATCTTGCGCTAGCATTGACTCTTGCCGCCGGCCTGGACGGTTTAGAGAAGAAGATCGACCCGCCCAATCCAGTCGATGAGAATATTTTCAAAATGAAAGGCTCGAGAAGAAAGGAACTGATGATAGAAAACCTTCCAGGGACTCTAATCAGTGCTCTTGAGTTTACCAGAAACAGCGAATTTGTGAGGTCTACGTTAGGCGAACATATATTTAGCACATTCGTCAGATCAAAAGAGGGCGAATGGAATGAATTCTGCGCTTCGGTCACCGATTGGGAGATCCGTAAATATCTAGAGCTCTACTGAGGAAAGTCTCGCCAAGAGGTTGGAAGGGTAGAAGCAGTCTAACTTTTCTCGATGAATTTGCATTCTCAAGCGAATTATCCTGAAGCCAAGTGAATTCATTCGATTTTATCCAAACATAAGTGCCCGGGCAGATTATCCGGGCACTTCGGTATCTGAAATAATCAGTGTCCACAGGTTGAGCAACTTCCACCAGAGCATGAGCCGCAACTGTCGGAACCCGAGGATGATCCGAAACTTGAAATATTAGTTATCTGCTTTGAGAGAATACCTCCGCATTTTTCACAGGGAGGCACCGGAGCGCTCATCCCCAAAAGAAGACTCTCCTCGTGACCACATTCTTTGCAAACAAAACTGTATAAAGGCAAAAGAGTCACCTCCGTTATCATTCAGAAGCTACATCTATCTCATCTATTAAGACTGAAGGAGAACTCACACGATAGATAGATGAAACCGAATCACTGCCAACTTCGACAATGCCATTATAGACCTTCAATATATTCGAAGATATCGTAAACTGCTCTATGGGATTGCTTATCTTTCCCTCCTTCACGAAAAAGCCGCTTGCTCCGAGTGAAAACTCGCCCGAGACCTGATTCGTTCCTGAATGAAGGCCAGTAAGATCAGTTACGAAAATGCCTTCACCCATAGTTTCGATAAGTTCATCGAGATTCAAGTCTCCCGATCTAATAACAGTGTTCACTGGAGCTATTGAAGGCTTTGACCTGTAAGTACCCCTTACGGAGTTTCCCGTTGAATTCGTGCCTTCTTTCGCGGCCGTTCTCAAGTCATACAGGAAAGTCTTCAACTCACCTTTCTCAACAAGCGCCTTCTTGCACGTCGGCACCCCTTCGTCGTCAAACGGCTTACTGTAAGGACTCTCGGGAAGGAACGGGTCGTCGTACACCGTAAGCTTGCTTGATCCAATTACGGTCCCCATTTTTCCTTTCAATACGGAAAGGCCTCTTTGAACGTTGTCCGCAGAGTACATAGAGGTGAAAGTCCCGAAAAGCTGCCCGAAGACATCGTTTCTGAAAACAACTCTGTACTTTCCACTCTTCACATTTCCGGCACCGAGTTGGTCTATAGCCCTTTTTGAAGCCTCTTCAGCGACTCTTTTCACATCCAGCTCTTCAGGCGTTCTGACAAGTGAGAAACTGAAGCCTGTCTTCTTAGATTTCTCGTCGCCTGCGAGACTCACAACAACGGCAAATCCACCGTCGCTCTTGTACCGCCTATTCAATCCGAGTGTATTAATTATGGTTACTTCCGACCAGGTATCGGCAGATCTGCATGTAGGAACCATCAGGATCTTCTTGTCGTATTCCAGAGCCACCTTCTCCAGAGACACCACGGTATCGATCTTTTCCTTCACGGTCTTCTTCTGGAAGGCTCCCGAGTAACCTTCGAAGCTACTGTACTCACCCGTTCCGTCATGGAATATATAGACATCCTCTCCGCTGGCTATTGAGCAGTTCTCAAATGCCTCTTCGACCAGCAGTGTCGCCGTCTCTTCGCTTAGAATCTCTGAAAATGCCGTGCCAATTTTTCCGTTCTTGAGACCTCTGAAGTAAACTTCTATCGAACTGGCATCCGTGTATGAATCGATTTCTCCTTTCAGAGAGCTTAACTGAAATTCTCCACCCCTCGAATAATAGATCTCGGCTTCATCAAAGCCCTTTTCTCTGGAGATTTTGAAAGCCTTGTCGGCAAAGGTATTGAAATCCATCAATTTCGCCCCCCAACAATCAGTTCAGACACTCTTACGGTTGGCTGGCCCACATCGGCCGGGATCGATCCCGAGATCGACCCGCACATACCCTGCCCACGTTCAAGATCGTTGCCAACCATATCAATCTTCGTAAGAACCTCATTGCCCTTTCCAATAAGCGTCGCACCCCTTACCGGTCTGGTTATCCTTCCCTTCTCTATCATGTATCCTTCCTTTACCGCGAAGTTGAATTCACCCGTGGAAGGCATAACCGATCCCCCGCCTAGAGACTTTGCGTAGAGTCCGTAGTCTGTGGCAGCAATTATCTCCTCGGGATAGTACTCTCCGGGAAGAAGGAACGTATTGCTCATTCTCGATGTCGGCGCAAGCGTGTAATCCTGCCTTCTTGCGCTTCCAGTAGGTTTCATTTTCATCTTTATTCCACCAAGTCGATCGATCATGTAGCTTTTGAGAACTCCTTTTTCGATCAACAAATTTCTTCTGGTCGGAGTACCTTCGTCGTCAACATTTGCCGATCCCCAGGCATTGGGAATTGTCGGATCATCTACAGCAGAGACACATTCATTTGCTATCTTCTGACCGAGCTTACCGGCAAATACAGATGCGCCTTTCGCTACTCCCGTTGTTTCAAGCGCATGGCCACAGGCCTCGTGAAATATTACTCCACCAAACTCGTTGGAGATTATCACAGGCATTCGTCCAGCAGGAGCGAATTCCGCCCTCACCATTCTGTCTGCGATTCTTGCGGCCCTTTCTCCGGCGGCTCTGGGATCGACCATATTGAAGAACTCAAAGCCCATTGCTGCTCCCGGCCCGTAGAAACCGCTTTCCATCTGTCCGTCTTTTGTGGCAACAGCGGATATCGCCAGTCTTGTCCTTACGCGGCGATCCTGAGCCTTCACTCCTTCGGAATTGTAGATCCAGACATTTTGATCGTATTCGATGAAATTCACGATAACCTGAGATATGGTCGCTGAGAAGGTTGACGCTCCTTCATGGGCAAGTTGCATAACTCTTACCTTTTCTTTCTTCGGTACATTATTCGGTGAAAAGAGAACTGGACAGATGTCAACAAACTCCTCATTTCTAAAATCAATAACTGAATCCGCCACCCTATCCTGACTTATGACGGCCCTCAGCCTTTCTGCAACTTTCATTAGACCATCGAACGAAAGTTCGTTTGTGTAAGCATAGATACTTCTTGTACCTTTAAAGGCACGTAACCCAGCTCCGAATAATTTCCCCGAAACGCTTCCTTCTACCTCACCCTGAACCATGTTTATACTTCCCGTATATCTCTCTTCCAAAAAGATCTCTGCAAAATCCGCTCCGCCAGACAGTATCCTGTTGATAACTGCGGAGTATGCTTCATCTGAATGCATGATGCACCTCCAATCTTGTTAGGTATTCTTACAATTTTACAACATTATCGCAATTCAGGTCTTAACAAAGGAACTGAAATCTAAGGTGAAGCGGAATCTCACTTTCTGGATCTCCTGGAGACCCCATATTTAAGGAGAATTGGTCTTCCTGCGAGATTTCTAAGAACAAATCTAATCGTTATAGCACCTATGACTACGGCCCCTCCGATCATAGGAAGTCTACCGGGAATCTCTCCCATGAATAAGAAGACCCAGACGGGACTGAGAATAGGTTCAATCATGAGAATCAAAATGGCCTCGAGAGCCGTAGAATGTTTGATTGCTTCAGAGTAGAAAACATACGATAATCCCAATTGTGCCACGCCCAAAATGAAGAGGCTGATCCATCCGGAAGGATTCGGCAGAGACCCCACAATGAAAGGTACTCCGATCACAGCTGTCAGTATGTTCCCCAGAAGTACTGACTCCATCGGCGAACCATCCTTCTGAAGTCTCATGAAGATGTTGAAAAGAGCGAAGGTAATTCCACTGGCAACCGCCAGGATATTTCCCGTCATTCCCCTGCTGTCCAAGCTTTCAAAGAAGAAGAGGGCCATACCGCCAAAGACCGCAATAATGGTGATCCAGTCGAGGAGCTTCGCCCTCTCCTTCAATATCCATGCGCTCAACAGAGCAACATGAATAGGTGCAGTCGATTGAAGCAGAATAGCATTTGCTGCCGTTGTCATCTTGTTTGCCGAAACAAAGAGAATAACCGTGGCCGAGTAAGAGAGGGCAGAGGCAATCTGCGGCGGCGACCATGTAAATTTTGGTTTTCCAAGGGCAAGGAGTATTACCAGGGATGCTATTATGCTCCTCATTCCCGATATCGCAAGAGGGTTTGAGTCAACGTTCTTGATCAAGAGACCTCCGGTGCTCCAAAGAAGACCGGTAAGAATCAATAAGATCACAGACTTTGTTCCAGAAGACTTCTCTTTACTCCGGTTCATAATTCACCTGCCGATTTTCCTTCAATCCCCATGGAAGAAGAATACAACAGACACTCTTGCTTAACAAGCTGCCAATTATTGAGACTTCGGCAGTGCCGATGCGTTGCCGCGTAATCCGAGGTC
>JAFGAP010000106.1 GCA_016933635.1 Kosmotogaceae bacterium | reverse complement strand
TCTCTTCCATCATAAACCTCCGTTTGTTCCTATTCGGTACATAGTAACACAGGAGCGAAGAAGACGCAACTTGCTGATGTGAATGTATTGATATACACTGTATTGGAGTGTGAATGCATTGCTGGAAATCGAAAGGAAGTTTCTTTTCAAGACGAAGATTTCAGAAGAAGTGATAGAAGAGGCTACAAGGCACCTGCTGATAGTTCAGTGGTACCTCAATCTTCCTGATAGGAGTCGGATAAGGCTGATTGTTAACGAGTCAGACATTTACGCAGTGCATACCTTGAAATCTGGTATGGGCCTCATCAGAGAAGAGATCGAGGAAGTAGTTGATCTTTCCGAGATACTAAATATGAGAGAAGAACTGAGAGTATCGAAAGCCGTTATCAAATCAAGGCATGTTTACAAGGGAAATGGAATTGAAGGTGTCATAGACTGGTATCTTCTGCCGAGCATTGGTTACGTTCTCGAAGTTGAAACCTCTGATCCGAAAGTTGTACTGCCTGATCCATGGAACTTCTGGCCGCTATCCAGTAACTCATTTGAAGAAGTTACTGAAAACCTGTCATATACTGCCAGATCCATTTCAGTAGCAATCAATAATGTCGCAGGAATTATCCCGGAGAGAATCGAATCGATCTCCGATCACCAGATCAGCGAGTTTCGTAGACTTCTTCACCTGATTTATGGAGATTCAGGCGGAATCAATTCTTAACGCCGTCGTTAGCTGCTCCAGATAACTCTTATCGCTGTTCATAGTACGGACCGATAGATCGACAACAAAGACACCGTGCACGGAAACCTTCTTACCCTTTGAATCCCGGTAGCCCGCTCCGTCATGAATCGCAAAGAAACTTCCATTCTCCTTCCCGAGGTAGATCAAAGTATGTCCAGGCATATACAAAGGATTACCCGGCCTCAAAGAGGACAGCTGAGACCTTCTATGTTCAGCGTCGCCCTCGAAGACTACTCTGTTGCTTGATCCAAACTGTTCCTGCGCCCATGCATCACGCGGTAAAAAAATCCCGAAGCTGGCATATATGTCCCGAACGAATCTCGAACAATCCCTCCTGTTATAGAGATCACCCCAGCCATATCTCTCTCCGAGCATTTTGAAGGCCAGATCCAGGATTGCTCTTCCTGTCAGATCGAGATCACCGACTTTTACGTCTTCGCTCATTCTAACAAGCGCTTTCCTGAAGTTGAGCGAACCGAGCCTATCTCTGGTCGGAAGTGAAACTGTAAAGCATGAGAATGAACCCTGAACATGAAGATTCTCGCTGTGGACAGGCCTCTCAAGAGGAAGCATGTCGCCCATCTGTAGACTGAGCCCAGAAGAATTCATAACAAAAGGATCTGGTTCGATCTCAACCCTGTTGCCCGTTGCAAGGAGAAATGGAGAGGCCTTTATGAAGGACAGAACCGATGCTCTTTTCTCGGCAATTGCTGCATAGTTTGTCTTGATCCATCCCCTGTAAAAGGGAGTCTGAACAAAAAGCCATGACTTATCCTTGCTTCGAGCAAGGAGCGCAAGTGGTGTACCGAGACTTACAGCAGTTGACTGAAGCATATCGTTGTCTATGTACTCATCGCATGAAATCAGATCGGTAGGGAGAACTCTGAGATTTGCTCTTCGAGTCACCAAACCGAACCTCACGGCCATATCCTGATTTAGAATAGCAGTTGCATTATCAACGACATCGTTTCGAATCTCGGCCGGAACTTTGTCTCCTTCGGACGTGAGAAGCAATCTTCGAAAGAAGGTTTCTGGAATGGAATCGTTAATCGATTTCCTCACTTCTTCGAAAGGAAGCGAAGATGGAAAGTCTTCAAAGTTGCACGCAAAGCTTGATTTCCCTGCGTCTCTAGCCCGTGAGATAACTTCTCTGTTGAAGGCTTCTATTTCCTCCTTTTGCATCCGAACAGCGTCGGGGTCTTCCATTATTTTACACCAGTAATCAGACGTCTGTTTTTCTTGCGAAACGCCTTCCGGTGTCACCAAATGCTTTTCCAAAAACCTGTCCATCACTTTATCGCTCCAACCGTTATGCCTTTCAAGAAATACTTCTGGAAGGCAAGGAAGACTATAATCATCGGTATTGCCGAGTAAGTAGCGCTTGCCATCAGGTATGAATACTGCATCGGCACCTGCTCCTGAAGAAGAGAAAGACCGGCCTGAAGGGTTCTCATCTCTGAAGTGTTCGTTACGATAAGTGGCCACAAGAAGCTGTTCCACTGTCCCATAAATGTGAATATTCCTAGAACTGCCATCGCCGGTTTCGAAATTGGCACGATGATCTTTGCGAAGGTTCTGAATTCGCTTGCACCGTCAATTTTCGCAGCCTCGATAATCTCCGTTGGGACCGATACCATGAACTGCCTCATGAGGAAGACTCCAAAAGGAGCGGCAATAGCGGGCAGGATAAGCGCTTGATAAGTGTCCACCATTCCCATTTTCGAGATCAGGATATACAGGGGTACAAGAGTTACCTGGGTTGGTATCATCATCGATGCGATATATATCGAGAAGATCACCTTGCTCCCCGGGAACTTCTTTTTCGCAAGAGCGTAGCCTGCCATAGCACAGACAAATATCTGAGCAAGAGTAACCGTGCCGGCAACAATAAAGCTATTTAGAGTCCATCTGAAAATTATCCGTCTCTCAAAGAGATCCTCGAAATTCTGGAGCGTTGGATTTTTCGGGATGATATCTGGTGGAAACTTCATGGTCAACGATGGTTGCGTAAAAGACGTCGCAACCATCCAGTAAAGGGGAATAAAGGCGAGTGATGCGAGCACTGCCAAAATAACTAGTGAAATTGCCTTCTTTATGTTAGTCTTAGTTTTCGCTTTCACAGTCAATCACCTCAATACTCCACGTTAGAACCCAGCCACTTGAACTGGACTATTCCAAGAACAACCAGTATTCCAAACATCACCATCGACATCGCAGATGCAAGACCAAGATTATAGTTTTTAAAGGCAGTCTCGTATATCAGGTAGGCAATGGTCGTGGTTGAGAATTCCGGTCCACCACTTGTCATGATATATATGTTCGAGAATGTCTGGAAATTCGCTATGGTTCCCATTACGAGAGCATAGAGTATAGTTGGTTTCAAAAGAGGTACGGTAATCTTTCTGAAGATGGCCCAGGAACCGGCACCTTCAAGCGTTGCAGCTTCGAAGTAATACTCCGGTATCGATGCCATGGCAGCAGAGAGGAGCACTATCGTAGAACCACCACCCATGATGACCTGCATAACTATGAGGGATGGCATAGCCGTCAAGGATCTTCCAAGCCATACCACCGGTTCCATCCCGAGGACGGTCATGAAATAGTTTAGAAGTCCAAAGTTAGGATTGAAAACCCAAAGCCAGATCATGGAAATGATGACCGTTGAAGTTACGTGAGGCAGGTAGAAGGCAGCTTTAAAAAAGGTTCTAATGCCCTTTCTAAACGGGTAGATGAGAACCGTAACCAACAGAGCCTTTCCCAGCCACAGTGGAACCACTCCAAAAGTGTACACAAACGTGTTTCTCAGGGATTTAAGAAAAAGCCAGTCGCTGAGAATACGCTTGTAGTTGTCAAACCAGATAAATGTCTGAGAAAAGACATTGTACTTGAACATACTAAGGTACATCCCCCATCCGACCGGCACTAGGAAGAATATAGCAAAGAGGGCAAAGTGCGGAAGAATGAAGAGATATCCCGATCTACCCCTCCACACATCATTCAAGGTAGTCTTGTGTTTTATTGGTTTAACTGGAATCTGCTCCAAATAGATCACCCCATTAAATGGGAACAGCCCCGGGCCCTTGGGGCAGAGGCTGTTCCCTTCAACTCAGTTGATTAGGATCAATAGTAAGAGAGAGCCCTGTTGGCCTCGGTCACAAAGCCATTAAGAGCCTCCTGAGCCGTCTTTGTCTTTCCAAATGCGCCCTGCATTGCGCTGGTGAAGAACTTGGATATCTCAGACCACGGGAAGCTCTGAGAACCGAAGAACTCCATTCCAGTCTCATCCATTATCCTTGCAAAGGTCTGAGCCTGCTCGTTGAGGTATTCATCATTCTGGAATAGGATCTCATTAACAGATTTTCTGGCCGTAAGATAGATGAGGCTTTCCAGAAGTGCCGTGTTCTCCCTGTTTGTAAGGAATTTCGCAAACTCCATAACGGCTTCCCTCTTTGCGTCGTCCTTCTGTTTGAAAACGACAAATCCACTGGCCGATGCATAAGATGCGCCCTTTTGTCCTTCGAGGTGAGGGAACGGAGCAATTACCGGGTAGAAGGCTTCGGGAAGCTGACCGGATTTCACATAACGTGTGATTCTTCCGATTTCGTAAGGACCGCCAAAACCTATACTGGTTCTGTGAGAGTGGAAGTTTCCAATTACATCGTAGACACCCATAGCCTCGACGCCGCTCGGCGCAACTCCGTGAACTTCGACGAGATCAAGAAGGAACTGAAGTCCGGCAACTGCCTCAGGCGAGTTGAAAATAACCTTGCTTTCATCTTCGTTGATAAGTTTTGCGCCATGTGCATAGATGAAATTCATGAGGTTGTGAGTATCCTGTGCTCCAAAGCTGATTGCGTAGTGATCGATCTTTCCATCACCATCGGAATCCCATGTAAGCTTCTTCGCAATTTCCACAAACTCTTCCATTGTCCAACCCTCTTCAACGATCTTACGCCAGTCGATCCCGGCCTTTTCGAAGTCTGGAGTATAAAGAAGCATACTCGTACCCATACCGTTTGTTCCGAGGTTCCATGGCCAGATGTAATGCTTGCCATCGACATAACCCGCATCAAGAGCAAGTTCGTAGAAGTCTGCAAGGTCTTCTTCGGTCAGGTAGTCGTCGATCGGTTCCAACAGACCGGCTTCAACCCATCTGGTATCCCAAACGGGGCCTTTGAAGATGTCGGGCTGGGTCCCAGTCGCAATGGCGGCAGCCATTTTCTGAGAGTATTCGGTGTTTCCAACAACGACATACTTGACTTCAATGTCTGGATGAAGCCTCATGAACTCCTCGGCGGCCCACTTCGGGAAGTCCTCCTCCGTCGGAGCCTGATCGGTCGGGAAGCCTGGAGGTGCGATTCTCCAAGGGTTGATCCACCAGGTGATGGTGGTCTTTCCAAGCGCAGAAATCGGTACAGCGAGCATTAGCAATACTAGAAAAATTACGCTAAGCCTTTTCATAAGTAACACCCCTTTCGATGTGAAGTTACTCAAAGGTATTCTCTGAGCCTTTTTTCTAAAGATGGTGAATCGGTAAAATGATAAGCGACAATGCCTACTTCGGCAGCTGCCTTGACGTTTTGTGCCGTGTCATCCGTGAAGAAAGCTTCTTCTGCGCCGCACTTCTCTTCACGAAGGATATGACTGTAAAATGCTTTGTCTGGTTTTGCATATCCAATCAAATGTGATGCGTAAACCTTATCGAAGACTTCGTAATCACCCCGTGACCTGTGTATTTCGTAATGTGGCTCGATTGTATTGGTACCGGCAATCACCCTGTATTTCCTTCGAAGTCTCTCAATTATCCTGACTGTCTCCTTGATTGGAGTCGGTTTGAAAAACATATCCCAGATATTTCCCGGAACCGGTCTACCAAGCTTTCTAGAGAAAACGTAAACGAATTCCTCTACAGTGATTCTTCCCGTTTGTAAAGCGAAGAGATTTTCCATTTCCGCAATTTCCACTAACTCCTCTTTTGAGATACCGAGAAAGCCGCTTATCGACGGAACTACACTTGTATTATCTGCAACAACCCCACCTACATCGAATATGAAAAGCTTCAAGATTACCTCCACAATGTCTTTACAAGAGTACAAAATACGGGCTCATAAGCTCGCTATTCGCTAAAATGCTGATCCGCAACAAGTCCACAAAGAAGATATCAAAGTATACTGAAAATATCATACAATTTTATGGATGCTAAAATCAAGCGCTAAAGGTCGGTAATGTAAGAACTGCTCAATCCAATATTAAAATTTGCCTTATCTGGTTATAATCAAAATGAATCGACCTTTCACGGGGGTGTCTATTGAATCCATTGATTTTCAATCTTGGAAGATGCACTTTATTTGGAGGAATTAGGGTTGGCGAACTAGAAAGGATCTTCGAAAATGTGAAGCACAGGATCAGTTTCTTCCTTCCCGGAGAACTTATCGAAGAACAGAACGCAGTCTGTGATGAAATGCTTGTCCTTCTTCAAGGACAGACAAAGGCGCAAATGCAGGATTTCTCCGGCAAGGCCATGACAATCGAAACAATGGAGGCTCCATCTATACTAGCTTCCGGCTTTCTCTTTGCTACAGAAAATCATCTTCCCGTGGACATTGTCTCTACGGCGAAAAGTGCGATTCTCTACATCAAAAGAGATGGGATTCTGTGGCTTTGTAAGGAGTATGAGGTATTTTTGAGAAACCTACTTAGGGATATGGGAGACAGACTGACTACTCTGGCAGAAAAGGTATGGATGCTCTCTTTGAACACTCTGAATCAAAGGTTGGCAAACTTTCTTCTCAGACAAAGCGATGATCTGGGAGATGAGTTCGAACTGAAGACTACTAAGGAAGAGCTTGCTGACGCTCTAGGAGTGGCCAGACCCTCTTTGTCAAGAGTTTTCTCTGAGTTTGTTGCGCAGGGGGTAATCAACCAGGACGGAAGACAGATAACGATTCTGGACAAAACCACCCTAAAGAGGATAAGCGGTCACACGGTGTAGCCCGTTTCTCGATTTAGAGCTTCGTTTGCACAGTGTTCTAGTTGTACTACGGCGTTCCGAAGTGAATCTATTTCATGGGTGAAGAAACTTTACCGGACCCTCACCTTCCCTCACCTATTCTGAATCTGGCTTCCCATTGCAGTCCCTATTCTGATAATATAGATGTGTCAAAAGGAGGCGGTGTTATGGAGATAGGCATCTTTG
>JAFGAP010000010.1 GCA_016933635.1 Kosmotogaceae bacterium | reverse complement strand
TTTATCATGTACACTGAATTCTACGGTCTAAACGAAAAACCATTTAATCTGACCCCTTCACCTCGCTTTCTCTATTTGAGTGAAGGCCACAAAGAGGCTCTTGCTCTCTTAAGGTACGGCGTTGTGGAGCGACAAGGATTTATTTTGTTGACAGGTGAGGTCGGAACAGGGAAGACCACCATGGTTCGCGCTCTTCTCGATAGTCTCGACGAAACCGTCAAATATGTCCACTTATCCAATCCCCTTCTCTCACCAAAAGAGTTTATTAATTACCTGGCGCTTTCAACCTTTAGACAAAAAGGACGGTTTCGTTCAAAAACAGAATTTCTCCTGTTCTTTCAAGCATACCTCAAACAGGCCTTCAAGAATCGGACAAACTTCAACTTGATCATTGATGAGGCGCATAAGCTCTCTTTTGAGCTATTGGAAGAGATCCGCCTCCTCTCAAATATCGAGACAGATGATGAAAAACTGATCAATATCTTCCTGGTTGGCCAGCCTGAACTCAACAGGAAATTGAGTGAGCCCATTTGCCGGCCGCTCCTTCAGCGAATCAGCATTCGCCACCACATTACTCCGCTCAGTTTGGAGGAAACCAGAGATTATATGGAGACCCGTTTAAGGGTCGCTGGGGCAAAGAACCGAGATCTCATTTTTCCTAGGGACACCACCGAGACTATTTACCGTTTTTCAAACGGATACCCCAGAGAGATTAATGTCCTTTCGGATAACGCTTTGCTTCTTGGGTACGCGAAGGGTAGAAAAAAGATAACCCCCTCAATGGTGGAAGAGTGTTATCAGGATCTGCGAATTGAAGGGGAGTCCAAGAGTCAAGATCCCCTGAAAATTGACGTCAAAGACGGAAATGAATCAGCAAAAGAATCTAAGGGAATGGGCAAATGGAAATGGGCCTTGGTTTTATTGCTTTCTCTGGTGTTTATCGCCTCTATTCTAAGCCCACCGGGAACAAGAATATTCTCTCACCTCGCGGCAGCCATACGCGCGCCGTACAAAACTTCAAGAGATATGGCCAATAGTCAACCCGCAGAAGCAGAGAATGGTGTCAACGGGGCAATAGAGGCCGTTGTTCCAAAGCTGGATCCAGAAGACTTACAAGAATCCACCTATGGCGGTGCCTCGCCCAAAGACCCAGAGAAAGTCAAAATCGAAGATGTGCCGGCTATAGAGAGATCAATTCGTGATAACCTTGTTGAAGACCATCCAGAATTCAACGGAACGGTAACCCGATTAAGAACTCCCCCGAAAGAGAGTGAAGATTTGCCCGAAAAAACCATGATTGTAAAAGAAGGCGATACACTTACACTCCTGGCTTTATCTGTTTACGGCCGAGCAGACAAAAATATTTTGGATCTGGTCCATAGATCCAATCCCGACATCGATGACAT
>JAFGAP010000105.1 GCA_016933635.1 Kosmotogaceae bacterium | reverse complement strand
TATTTCTGTTCGGCCCCATAGGATAACGGCTAGTCCACCGGATTCTCAGTCCGAAGGTCGGGGTTCGATTCCCCGTGGGGCTGCCACCATCTAAATTTTCCATCGGCTCAACTTCCAATGAAAATCTCCCAAACGGGAGATTTTCGCTTTTTCAGTTGTTTTTTTTGGATCTACGTTCCATTGATGACTTCATACCTTCTGTTTTCTCTTTAATAGTCAATGGCAAAGAACTCTATTCTCGATCGCGTTTTTGAATTACAAGACTTCTTTAGTCTTTTTTTTTGCCTTAGCAAAATCGATATCTATGTGAACCGGCTTGAAAAATACAGTTAGCACATCATCCAAAAACCTTACAGCAGAAAAGTCAAATAGCGACGCAGAGCATAGCCAATTCTTATTCTTCTATTAATCTGTCGGTCTCTAAAGGAAATGAATTTTCAGAAAAGCTATGCTATCATAATTTAATGCCTATTATTTTCACTTGAGCACTACCTATTCTTTGCCGCCCATCAGAGGCGGCTTCTATTTTTTCGTCTTATCATCTTGTTGGACATAAATCCAGAAATTGTTTCCCTTTCCTAAGCATCTAGACAATGATCAGTTTCGAAATCGCGTAGATTCTTTTCGAAGAGGAAAGAAGTTTGCTATTGATCAGATTCATGAAAGTTGAATCCCTCTTCGACTAACGAAGTGCAAATCTCGACAATTTCCTGGTCATAAAGCCTTCCTGCATTTGATTTGATCTCTTTTAGTGCCGCATCATATCCAAGTGCAGCTCTGTATGGTCTATGGGAGCTCATCGCTTCTACAACATCGGCAACCATTATTATCTTGGCTTCCAGAAGGATCTCCTTTTCCTTCAAGTGTCTGGGGTAACCGGAACCGTCTAGACGCTCATGATGTTGATAAACGATTTCGGCAACGGGCCAGGGCAGTTCGACTTTTCTAAGAATCTCGTAACCCGTCTCGGGGTGTCTCTTTATCATTTCAAACTCTATATCGCTCAATTTTCCAGGCTTTGACAATATCTCGGTGGGAATCATAATCTTTCCTATGTCATGAACCATTGCCGAAACTTTCAGTGATTCAATCGTTGATTCGTCAAGATTCATTTTTCTTCCAATTTCCGCGGAAAGTTTGGCGACGTTCTTCTCATGGAATTCAGTGTATGGATCCTTTAAATTGAGTACATCGGACAACACAGAAACAATCGAATTGAAGGCCGCTTTCAGTGCCTCGCTGGTTTTTTGGCGTTCAGTAACGTCTCTGGAAATTCCTTCAATTGCGATGAGCTTCCCTTCATCGTCATAAATTGGTACATTCATCTGCTCGGTCCAAATGATCTCTCCATTCTTTCTGATCCATCTCAAAAGAATCGCCGATTGATTCACTTGCTCTGAAAGCCCGTTAAGTTTCCATCTGTCATCAGGATGGACCAGTTCGAAACCAAGATCTGGATTTGAGTAGTGCTCCTCCGGTGTATAGCCCGTAATCTTTGTGGCAGAAGGGCTGACATACGAGAATTTTTTCTCGGGGAGTAATTCATATCTATATACCAGATCATTCGCCTTCTCTGCAATAAGCCGAAACTTTTTTTCGCTTTCTTCAAGAGCCTCTTCAGCTGCGGCCCTGAGCCTTTCTTCCTTCTTTCTTTTTATTGCCTCCTTGACTGCGAACGGGAGCCTAGCCATATGTTCCTTTATAACGTAGTCAGAGGCGCCCGCCTTCATGCATTCAACGGCTGTCTCCTCGTTCATGGAACCTGTAAGTATTACTATAGGCGTACTAGGAGAGAAGTTCAACGCAAGATCGATTACTTCCATCCCTGTGAAGTGAGGCATCATGTAATCAGAAACAATAATCTCAGGCTTGAAAGTAGAGATAGACTGGAGAAAATCCTCACGATTATCTACCCTCAAAAAACCAACGGAATCGCACCATCCCGATAGCCCTTTTGTGATTTCCAGTTTTGCCAGCTCCGCATCACTTTTCAAATCTTCTACGAGAAGTATCTTGATCGACGAACAATCAGATAAATTCTCATTAACGGTCTTCTCCATAAACACCTCCCGATAACTCAACAATGATATCATGCAGAACTGTCATGATCGAACGAGCAGATACTGTTCTTTTCAGCATACTTGAAGACTTGTGAGCAATACACTCTCTCAGATAGATTCTTTTGGTCAGAACGCAGATTATACTTTCTCTAGAGCTTCATCATTCAACCATCAGAAGGAGCCAATATGGGAAAAGAAGCATTGCTTGCGCTTGTAAATAACGCGGCTCTACTTATAACTTTTGTGGTTTTGTACACCGTCTTCTATGTTAAGTCAACACCAAGTAGACAAATACCAAGGCAAATCATCTCAGGCTTGCTTCTTGGAACGGTTACAGTTGGCGTCATGCTTAACTCGTGGCAGCTCTCTCCCGGAGTAGTTTTCGATACTAGATCTGTAGCGCTCGGTCTAATAGGTCTCTTTTTCGGATTCATCCCCTCCGTAATTTCAGCCTCGATGGCTGTTGGGTTAAGGATATTCATGGGCGGAGAAGGAACGATCCCGGGAATAAGTACAATACTTAGCTCGATTTCCGTGGGTCTCATATGGCGACATTACAAAAGAAGAGATTCCGGTGATTGCTCACTACTGGAGCTGTATCTCTTAGGAATCGTAGTGCATGTATTTATGCTTCTGTGCATGCTTCTTCTCCCTTCTCAAAGCAGAGAAACTTTCTTTAAGATAACAGCGTTGCCCGTGATGATAGTCTATCCGGCGGCAACAATGATAGTAGGCTGGGCAATGACTAGCCAGATAGCGCGCAAGAGGGGAGAAGCAGCTGAAAAGGAACTTGTTTCCACAAGTGAAAAGCTTGCGGTGATTGTGAAGAATTCGCCGGTAGCTATCGTAAGTCTTGATCTCGATTATAATGTTACATCATGGAATGAGGCGGCCGAAGAGATATTTGGGTGGAAATTCTCAGAGGTCCTTGGCAAACCTCTGCCTTACATACCAGAAACCCAAAAGGCAGAACACGAGAGAATGAACGAAGAAACTCTGAAAGGCCTTCCCGTTAGAGGGAAGCGATTCACACGGAGGACAAAGGATGGAAGAGAAGTCATCATAAAGGTTTACAATGCTCCAGTCCGTGATGAAAATGGAAATCTTGAAGGAATCTTCGGAATACTTGAGGATATGACAGAACAACATAAGGCAGAACTTGCTCTCAAGGAAAGCGAACTTCGCTTCAGAAAATTATATATGAACATGAACATTGGAGTGGCCATTTACAGAGTAATCAATGAAGGTGACGATGTCATATTCTTGGATATGAATCCATCTGGCTGTAGAATTACTGGCGTAAATCAAGAAGAGATACTTGGAAGAAGTGTCAAGGCAATCTTTCCATCAGTTACAGAGCTAGGTCTTTACCAGAGGCTTATTGAGGTATGGAAGACCGGCCGTCCACTGCATCATCCAGTTAGGCGCTACAAAGATGAAAGAATAGACTTCTGGGCCGACAATTATATCTATCCCGACAGATCACATGAGGTCGTAGCGATATTTGAAGATGTAACTCAAAGAGAACTAATGCTCGAGGAACTAGAAAGGAGAGTCAAGAATAGAACAGAAGAGCTAGAAGTGGCTAATAAAGAGCTGGAATCCTTCGCCTACTCGGTTTCACATGACTTGAGAGCTCCTCTAAGGGCTATCAATGGCTTTTCAAAGATCATTTCAGATCGTTACTTGTCCTCCCTTCCCGAAGAGGGACAAAGGTATCTCGGATTTATATCGAAGGCTGGAGGAGATATGTCCGATCTCATAGACGGACTTCTAGAATACTCCCGAATCGGTAGGTCATCGATTAACCTAAACCAACTACCCTTGAAGAGTATCGTTGACGACTGCATTGCTACGTTGAACCGGAGAATTGAAGAGGAAGGGGCAGAGGTAAGCATAATTACGGATTTGCCAACGGTCTATGCAGACTATTCTCTTCTAAAAAGAGCAGTAACTAATCTCCTTCAGAATGCGTTGACTTATCACAAGGCAGGCGAACGTCCTTCAATAAGAATTCACTCACAGCACCAGAGCGGCTGGGTCTACCTAACAATAGAAGACAATGGGATCGGAATAGAAGACAGGTATCACGAAAGAATTTTCAATGTGTTTCAGAGACTACACACTGATGAGGAGTTTCCAGGCACTGGTATTGGACTCTCGATTGTAAAGAAATCGGTCTTGCTAATGGGAGGAGACGTCTCTCTGGAATCTATACCCGGGGAGGGCTCGAAATTCACTCTGAAAATCAAGGGGGTTTAGCCTTGAAGAATGCAATCATACTTCTGGTTGAAGATAACATGATGGACATTGAGTTGACTCTTGATTCCTTCAGGCAAGTAGGGCTCACTAATCGCATTGAAATCGCAAAAACTGGGGAAAGAGCGCTTGACTATGTCTTCGGCAATGGACCCTTCAGTGACAGAGAGGCGTTCCCATTGCCCGATCTTGTTCTGCTAGATCTTAAACTACCCGGCATTTCCGGGCATGAAGTTCTTCAAGAGATGAAGAAAAGCGAACTGACGAAAAGAATTCCGGTTGTCGTTCTTACTTCTTCCCGAGAAGAAGGAGACAGAGCTATTTGTTACGATAGTGGAGTGAACTCATTCCTGGTCAAGCCAGTTAATTTCGAGGAATTCCTTGTCGTATCCAGAGCCATTGGTGATTACTGGCTCACGATCAACATTGGTCCTCCATTTGAATGAGCGTTTGAAAGACCGGGATTGGGGGTAGCAGATTGGTCAGGACCAAAGGATCAGTTCCAAGATGCAGTTGTAAGAACAAGAAACCGAGAAGAAAGCAAATTGAAGCAATCTGATCAGAACCAACTCAGTTTGTCATCTGAAGTGCTCCTGTTAAGGATCTTAGCTTTCGAGATGTGATTGGGGGTGGCAGGTAGCGGTTCGTGTGTAGAAAAGTGCAAAACAGACTGGTTCGCGGAGGAGAATCTGTTCATTGTTCCAGAGCGAGGATCTGTTCTTCGTTCTTGGTCAAAGACAAGAACCACGAATACGAGATTCTGAATGACGGATTCTTTCGCTTAGCGTACAGCGGTACTTACGAAGGACAGGTTCATGATCTGGGACGAAGGGCCAAGAACGGATCCTTGGTTATGGATGACTTACTCGGACTTTTTTCAAAGCGATCAACGCTTCTCTTTCCCCGGATATTATTCATAACCTAATCAAAGCCACAGATTGAGTTGTTCATTCCTTCCATCTCTTTCCACAGATTCTACAATAAAAAGCTGAAGACCCTTTGGAAAGTTATGGAACGGGTCTTCAGTTATTTGGTATCCAGTATTCCTTTGGATTCTATCAATTTGAACGCCTCT
>JAFGAP010000104.1 GCA_016933635.1 Kosmotogaceae bacterium | reverse complement strand
TGACTCAGCAAAGTTCCCATCTCTTCGGAAACTGCCTTTCTGAATGCGAGAGTCGAGACGTACCCAAGAACTTCTGACCTCATCTCAGCACCTTTAGGTGGAATATATGTTCTCATGTCCCATGCCATTAAAGCAGCAGCGCTATGAAGATAAGTGATTTCAGAGTACTTCGCCTTTAGCTCATCTATAAGCTTCAAAACTACACCTCCAATTCGAAGAATTATATCATGCACATACCTTACCAATCCTTGAACCTCTTATCCTTGTTTTCACCACAAGAAATCGCTAGGATAATAAAAGAGGCGAAGTACGGTAAAGACAGAAGAAGTTTGGGAGAGATCTCCGTGGCAACCTGCAGGAAAACCGAAAGCTCAGTTACGAACCCAAGCATCAAAGCAGACAAAAGGACTATCAGTGGATTCTTTCTTCCCATGATAACGGCAACAAGTGCTAGCCAGCCTCTTCCTCCAGACATATTGGAAACAAATGCTCCCATTGGAATCGACAGGGCAGCTCCAGCAAGTCCCGAAAAAATACCGCTCCCAATGTATGCGAGAAACCTTAAATCGTTTACTTGAACTCCGCTATAAAAAGCGCTTTCTTCATCGAATCCACAAGAACGCAACTTCACTCCTGTAAACGTTTTCTTGAAAAACAGAAGAAGAAACAACGGTGCAACAAATGCCGACAGGTCGAATAAACTCAGTCCATTGAGCCAACCAAAACCCGAACCGGTGAGGAAATCCAGTGAAAGCACTACGGGTCTTGGCGAACCGCTGAAGACTACAGTCCCTTTACTCAGAAACCAGTTGTAAGTGAGCGTGACAGTAACTCCCACCGAAAGAAGATTAACAGCTATTCCGACAACAAAGAGATTGGCCTTCAAGTATCTTACAGCGAAGAAGATCATTGAAGAAAGGGTCATTGCCACTGTAATAGCGGCAAGCGTTCCGAAGAAGACACTTCCAGTAGACGACGAAACAACAACCGCAAAGAAAGCTGCTGACAATATTGCGCCTTCAAGGCCAATGTTTAGCCACCCAGATACCTCTGTCAGCAAACCACCACTAGCCGCGAGGACAATCGGCGTGGAGTTCTTTATTGTATCCCTGATGATGGCTTCAAGCATATCGTTTCCTCCCAAGGTGTTTTGGCACAAGCGCCTCAGCAGTTACCAAGAAGAAGATCACGGCCTGAACTATTCTGGCAAATTCAGGTGTGATATTTGCTTCTAACGATGCAATTTGAGCTCCGCTTTCTAGGTACGCAAAGAAGATAGCAGCAGGTATTATCAGCAGCGGATGGTTCCTTGCAATTAATGCGATAGCGATACCATTCCATCCATATCCGCTCGAGAAACCTCTCATGACACGCCCATGTATTCCAACCACGTCTATCATTCCTGCTGTAGAAGCCAGTCCACCACTCAGAAACATGGCCCAAAACAGCAACTTATCCGTGTTTAATCCGGTATAGAAAGCGAAAGTCCTACTTTTTCCAACAATTCTGATCTTGAACCCTTCTCTAGTCTTGAAAAGAAAGAACCACAATAAGAAGGCAGTAAAAAGGGAGAAGAAGATTCCTGTGTGAAGACTAGAAGGCATCATAAGACCACTGAATCTGAATTCTGCAGGCAGGCTTATGGACGCCGCAAGACCAGAAGCTTTGTCATTAAGTGGTCCTTCTACAAAATAATCCACTGCAAGCACTATTCCGTTGCTGAGAAGGAGTGATGAAATCAGTTCACTAACTCCAGTTCGAATTTTTAGGATAGCGGAAATACTTGCCAACGATGCTCCAAAGAAGAAACTGACTGTAAACATTAATGCAATTCCAATTGCTCCAGGCACAAGATCAGATAAGAAAATCCCTGCCGAAGTACCAGCCAGAGCTCCCAGATAAACCTGACCTTCCATACCCAAATTAAAACAGGAAGCTGCGAAGGCGACTGAAGCTGCCAACCCCGTAAGCATCAACGGTATCGAATGTGCAAGAAGATTGCCAAAGTAGAAACGATTGGAAAAAACAGAGAGAAAGAATGCCTTTGCGGCATCGCCAGGATCGTCACTCATCAGTATAACTAGTAGAAGACCAACAATCAAAGAGATCCCGACAACCATCAGTGATCTTCCGAGGTTATGAAGTTTTGAAATCACTCTAGCCCCTCCGTTGCTCCGAAGAAATACTTTCTCAGATCGGGAGCGCTTAATCCCGGCCTGACATCAGAAGAATAGACGACTCTTCCCTCAGATATGATCAGTATTCTGTCAGCAATTGTGAGCGCTTCATCAACATCTGCTGAAAAAGCCACGATGGCCATTCTCTTCTTAGCCTCCGTTAGAAGCAATTTCACACTTTCGAGACTCTTGACATCAAGTCCCCTGAAAGGTTCGCCAAGGAGAAGAACCTTTGGCTCACAGCTTATCTCTCTTGCAAGCAGTAACTTCTGGAGATTTCCCCCTGAAAGTGAGGAAACCGGATCTTCGATTTCGCCGAAGGTCACACCATAATCGCAAAGAAGTCTTCTTGCTGAGAGCACATGTTTCTTTTCTTCAATAACCCATTTCCCGTTGCTTAGTGAATATACTAGGAGATTGTCTCTTATAGACGAGTCTCTACAGCTCGCAATATTGTCTCTGTCGTAATGAAGAGCTGCCAGTCCAAGTTTACGAAGTTCGAAAGGTCTCAAACCCGTTACATCTTTACCTTCGAAGATCACTCTTCCGGATAGAATCCTTCTCATTCCGAAAATCCCATCTAGTAGCTCTTCTTGACCATTTCCTGCAACCCCTGAGACGAAAAGGATTTCTCCCCTTCTTACTTCAAGGGAGACACCTTTTACGGCCTCCGTATTAGAGGAACCTTCAACACTTACTTCATGAACACGTAAGAGCGATTCATCGGACGTAGGCAACTGAACACTAAGAGTACAGGATTCCCCACCGTAAAGGAGTTCGTGAAGCTCTTCTATGGAAGTCTTATACCTGCTATTGGAAAAGACAACCTTTCCCAAGCGAAGCACTACGATCTTATCCGAAATGGAGAAAGCTTCACGAAGCTTATGAGTAATGAAGACTACCGCCTTTCCCTGAGATCTTAATTTTGCGATGATCTCAAAAAGCTCTTCTTTTTCTCTATCGGAAATCAGGGTAGTGGGTTCGTCGAATATTATCACATCGGGCGAATTCTGGAGCACTCTTAGAATCTCTAGCTTCTGTCTTTGACCTGTGGAAAGCGACGCCACTTCATTGTCTAGCGGTAGCTGCAGAAAGTATTTTTTCATTAATTCTCTTACACACTCTCTGTAGTGCTTCATTCTAATATTCTTGCCATTACTTCTTAAGCCGAGCACAAGATTCTCAATCACTGTAAGCCTATCGACAACTTTTATGCTCTGAGGGACCATTCCCAAACCTTTCTCGTTTGCGAAGTGAGGACCCGATGGAAGGTATTTCTTGCCTTTAAAGACCATCGATCCACTGTCGGGCTTTTCGATCCCCATGATGACTTTCATAAGCGTAGTTTTTCCAGCCGCATTTTCTCCAAGCAGAGTCGTGATCTCTCCTGAGAACAGATCTAAAGTAACTCCGTCTAGAGCTTTTGCTCCACTAGTATCATAAGTCTTATTCAAGTCGTTTATTTCCAAAACAGGCTTAGACAAATGTGCCCCCAAGCTTTCGAAATTCAGTTCCCTAACAATGTTACCATTACAAAAGAAAAGCGGAAAGCACTAGATGCTTTCCGCTACTATTCAACTAAGCAATCAAATCAAGCTAACTCTTCTTCCTGGTACTGTGTTGGAACAGCAGCCTCTTCCACCTGAAGATTGGCGTACATATCAAGACCCGTTCCGGCAGGTATAAGCTGTCCTACAATGACGTTCTCTTTTAACCCTTGCAAGAAGTCAGACTTTCCTGCAACGGAGGCCTCGGTCAGAATCTGAGGCGTTTGCTGGAACGAAGCGGCCGACAACCAGCCCTCACTCTCAAGAGAGGCCTTGGTAATCCTGAGAAGCTTTCGCTTGAACCTAATCGGATCCTTCGGCATTATCTGAATCTTCTTCTCGGGAATTACCGTATCGGGATTGAAGTCATCGACCAGCTTCTGATAATGGTCCTCATCGACGTCATATATCAGTATTTGCTTTATACCGCCTTTGAGAATCTTCTCCAGAAGCTCTTCACTTATCGGTTCTGCCTCGGCCGCTATCTTCTGTATCTTTCCATCTTCGTCTTCGCCAAGGACCTTTCTTGCCAACCTTCTATCGATCACGTATTCTCTGTTCTCTCCAACTCTGCTGTTGGCTTCTTCTATCGATTTGTTTATCTTCCTAATCTCTACAATGTCCAGCAGATCACCAGGCAAGAAATCTGTATCACCTGGGTCTGTCACTTCAACCTTAGAAAGCATCTGCCGAATTATCAGTTCAAAGTGCTTGTCGTGAATCTCGACTCCCTGTTCGGCATAGACCCGTTTGATTTCGGTGAGAAGATAAAGTGCTGTTTGAACAAGACCTAGCTTTTCCATCAGTTTCCTTGGCCTTACTGTCCCCGTTGTTATTGCCTGTCCTTCAGTTACCTTGTCACCTATCTCTATCTTCGGTTTGATGCTAGAGGAGAGATCATATTCACTGATACCGCCGGTCTTTGTTTCTATGTAGACCTTTCGTCTCCCCTTATCATCAGAGACGAGATCCTTAACGAAACCGCCGTCTCCCTTCTCTATGAAGAGCGCTTCGGGATCCTTGAGCTTCTTTCGGGCCTCGAACAATTCCTCCGCACGTGGAAGACCTCTGGTTATGTCCTGTCCGGTTGCGATTCCACCCGTATGGAATGTCCTCATCGTCAGCTGCGTACCGGGTTCACCGATCGACTGGGCGGCAACGACGCCAACAGATTCTCCGACATTTACTATTTCGTGGTTTGAAAGGTCCATTCCATAACACATGGCGCATACTCCGTTGTCGGATTCACACGTAAGTACAGATCTTACCTTTATTGTGGGTCTCACGAATACTTTCTCGATTTCGTTTTTATGAAGATTCTTCGCCGTAAGCTCGTCGATTTTCTCTTGATACTTGACAAGCATTTCTTTAGAATCGTTCTTTATGGGATCGCCTACAAAGACCTGGTTGACACAAGGAAATGTAACTACCTTTATCTCCTCAATCTCTGAGTTCTTAAGCTGATGCAAAAGGTCACTACCAATATGTGTACCTTTCTTGTATTCCTTGTCATTGATCTTTATATCTTCATCGAGCTCTGTGTAATTTATCAGCCTGGTTACCTTCGGGATGCTAAGAACCTCTTGACGGGCCACTTCAACCTTCGCTCTATAACCGGAGAGGAATGCTGCATCTTCATCCCTGATCATCGTATCGCGGAAGTATTCCTTTCCCGTTTTCTCGTTCTTAAGAACTTTTCCAGTCAACGGGTTTATGACATCCGATGCGAGAACTCTTCCGAAGAGGAATTCCTCCAGTTTCTCGATTGTTACTCCGTCTGCCATGAGTTCTACAGCCTCAATACCCTCATGAGTCCCACAGTTCGGCGTCGTAACAGTAATCGTTTGAGAAACATCTACAAGCCTTCTAGTAAGATAGCCTGCAAAAGAGGTCCTCAGAGCCGTATCGGCCGAACCCTTTCTTGCTCCGTGAGTAGATGTGAAGAACTCGAGTTCGGTAAGACCATCTCTGAAATTCGACTTTATTGGCACTTCGATCGTCTTTCCCGATGGATCGGCCATAAGACCACGCATGCCGGCCAGCTGTTTGAGCTGGTCGATGTTGCCTCTGGCTCCTGAGTCGACCATCATGTAAATCGGATTGAATGGATATTTCTCGAACTCCGTGTATGTCTTTTCCATTATCTCCTGAGTGGTATCCGACCAGATTCTGATTATCTCTTCGGTTCTTCCTTCTTCAGTTAGGAATCCCGACTTATACAGGTTCTCGATCTGATCTACCCTCTCCTGTGCGGCCTCTATAACCTTGTCTTTCTGAGGATACACAACTATATCGTTAATGGATATTGTGAGACCAGAAGTAGTTGCATAATGGAACCCGAGCGACATCATGTCG
>JAFGAP010000103.1 GCA_016933635.1 Kosmotogaceae bacterium | reverse complement strand
CGTTTCGGGAGGCAAGGTCGTGAAACTAACAGATATAGTATGATTTGAAGTTATATTGTTGAAGGTATAAGTAGCTCTTGGCCCAACTGATTCACCATCTACCAGAACATCCTCCACACTGTAACCATCTGAAGGACTTATGGTGAATGTCTTGCTCGATCCGTGCTCGACGATCACTTCACCTGAAGGATCTATGCTTCCGCCAGTCCCCGCGCTCGACGTTATTTTGTAAGTCTTCTTAGTCAGCGTGACATTGACACTCTCGTCGCTATCTACTTCGACTGTTCCAGTTGCATCATCATATCCAGCTTTGCTAACAGAGTAGTCCTTACTACCGGCAAGCACATCTGTGAAAACTGCCTTCCCTTCCGAGTCGGTCGTTTTCGAGTCACTATTGAAGGACACTTCTGCACCCTGAATGACTCCATCAGAGTCGCTAACTGTGAACGTTACGGAATAATAATCCTCGCCAACGACTTGAACGCCTACTTTCTTCACGGCAGTCTTGTATTTGTCCTTTGTCCCTTCAATCGTTATCTCTGTCTCTCCCTCAGACACACCAACTACAACGCCTGTCGATGAAACAGAAGCAACCGATTCATTGCTCGAAGAGAATTTTACGGTCGCATCCTCTGGCTTCACTTTGAACTCTATCTGTATTGATTCGCCAACGCCGATCGTAAGTGATTCACTTTCTAATGAAATAGTTACGTTTCGAAAAAGAAAGCAACCTTGAGTTGAAAAAATTACAAGAACAAGCAAAACAGCCAGTACAAATGATGAAGTCCTTTTCACAAAAATCTACTCCTTGAAGGAAATATTTAATTTGAGAATATCTGCTATTACGATATTCTACCATGTTGCGATCTTATTCAAAAAGCGAGGCGGGATTATCTACTGTTTATTCCTGCATATCATTCATTCTTACCTGACGAGCGAAGGGCATCTTTTATTCTTTCCGCATGAACTCCCCAACCAACGTTCAGGAACTGGTTTTCTTCGATTTCTTTACCGTCTCTTCTCACCTTCGGGCTGAAACCAAGCGGCAGATGCACCGTCCTGCTTTGGATGCCCCACACTCTTCCTTTCATATCTAATATGGGTCCTCCACTTTGACCGAGTAGACCGGGAGAAGAGGTCTCAATGAACTTGGTTGTCTTCTTCGCGCCTTTGAAAGCCGGCGCTTCAACCGCTCTGGTGTATATTCCGTCGATTGGATAAAGCGAAGGGAGACTCTTACCGTCCATCATGAATCTTGAGTTTTTTTCATCAAAGGAAGCACGGATTCTGGAAAAGGGATATCCCACTCTGCAAAGATTTGTTCCGATCTTCATTTCATCTTGTGTCACAAAAGCGGGATACTCAACTATCTCATCGGCATTAAAGGGGTCAAGTTTTCCGATCACCAGGTCGTCCTCAGGAAATGGTCTGATCTCCCTAAGGATTTTTCCATCTCCGCCCCACCAGAATGAATGATTCTCGATTTTTCTCGAAGGCTCTATGTTATTCTGGTTGTGCTGTTGCTTAAACATGAAGTAAGAATGCCATAGGTGCGCTACCGTCACTATCCATCCTTCTCTGTTCAATACCATGAATGATCCGCAGTTTGCGGAGACCTCTCCCGTCACGTTTCTTGTAAGTACTACTACAGGTCTTGTGAACTGACTCGCGATTCTAAAAGCTTCTGAAAACATGTTGCACCTCCAGTTATATTGGCCTTATTTGTTAGCTGCCGTAACTCACGTACAGTATCTTCTATCAAAACAACCGGAAACCCTTCCCACTAGAATGGTAACACAGGGTAGTTCTCGGTCCATGATTAATGAGGTACAATTTAGCTGAGCAATGATATCGGAATAGGAGTGATTTCTTGAAAGTAGCCTTCAGAACATTTGGTTGTCAGATGAATATTAACGATACAGAAGCAATGATGGGTATCCTGTCGAAAGCCGGTCACGAAATTGCTGCCAGTGAAGAAGAGGCCGACGCCGTCATCGTAAATACTTGTGCAGTCAGGGCAAAATCAGAAGACAAGCTGTACGGCAAACTTGGACAGTTGAAAGCAATGAAGAAGAGGAAAGGAAGACTTATTGTGGGTGTCTGTGGGTGCGTGGCAGAAAAAAATGCGGTAGAGTTGCTCACGCACAAAGAGGTTGACTTTGTATTTGGGACTCGTACGATTACGAAAGTAGATGAGCTGCTCGGCAGAGCGGAATCAGGTGAGAGATTCATTGAAATGGGCGACTTCATCGATGAGCTCGATTCGGATACTCCTAGAATTAGGACAAGCGCGCATCACGCCTGGATAACCATTATATTTGGATGCAACAAGTTCTGCTCATACTGCATAGTACCCTATACAAGAGGTAGAGAAAAGAGCAGAAACATAAACGATATACTTTCAGAGGCAAGGGAACTTGCCGAGAATGGATACAGAGAAAT
>JAFGAP010000102.1 GCA_016933635.1 Kosmotogaceae bacterium | reverse complement strand
AGGAGAGTCTCCTGTTATTCTGGAAAACTGCGTCTTGCGTCGAGTTAGGAGGTGTTCGATGCACTCGATAGCTATACTTGGAGCTGGGATGATGGGGAACGTCCACGCGAGGGCTTACAGGGCCATGAATCAGACGAGTACCCTCTGGATAGTCGATCCGGTCGCAAGCAGGGCAAGAGTGCTTGCGGAGAGTTATGGAGCGGTCGTCGCCAGCTTTGACGAAGTCCTTGAAAACGACGGCATAGACATACTGGACATCTGCACTCCCACATTCACTCATAGGGAACTTGCCATCAGGGCACTGGAGTTTGGCAAACACGTTTTCTGTGAAAAGCCTATCGCTCTGAAGCTGGAAGACGCCAGAGCAATGGAAGAGGCGGCCGAAGAGAGCGGCAAGAAGTTCATGGTAGGTCACGTTGTACGCTTCTTTCCGCAGTATGTAAGAGTAGGTGAGCTCGTGGCCACTGGAGAAGTTGGTGATATTGTCATGGTAAGACTTTACAGGGGCGGTTCCTTCCCTTCCCACGGTATAGACAACTGGTTCGCCGATAAAGGCAAAAGCGGTGGCGTCTTCGTAGATCTTTCCATACACGATTTCGACTTTCTCAGAAAACTGCTGGGCCCTGTGAAAACCGTAGAAGCGAGGTCCGCGGCGTTGAGCTCGGAAAGGAAGAAGGACTCTTTCGATCATGGCATGGCGATTCTGAGGTTCGAATCCGGTGCTTTGGCGCACATCGAAGGCAGCTGGGCCGAGCCGCCCGGGATGCCTGTCAACTTCGGAACATTCTATGAGTTTGTCGGCACTAAAGGAATGATAACTAATAGCTACGAGAGAGAGACGACGCTTCGTCTGCAAACCTCGATCGATGGAAAACCAAAATACTCGCAGGAGAATCCGATTTATTTCGATCCGTACATCGAAGAATTGAAGTCTTTCATACGCTCGATAGAGGGAGATAGTGAAGTCCCCGTTAGCGGGCATGAGGCCACCGAATCTTTAAAAGTGGCGCTGGCTGCCAACCTGTCTGCAGAACTGCACAGACCCGTCGAACTCTCGGAGGTGATGTGAGATGACGAAAGTAGGGTTCCTCGGTATAGCGCACATGCACGGGTACAGCTATGCGAGAGCTTTGAAGAGAATGAGTGACATAGAAATAGTGGGACTTTACGACGAGGACAGCTCAAGGATGAAGAAGGCTTGCATAGATCTCGGCATTAAACCCTGTGAACACCCCGAAAAACTCGTCGCAAAAAGTGATGGTGTGATAGTTACGAGCGAGAACTCTACCCACAGGAAGTTCGTCAAGATCGCTGCCGAAGAGGGGAAACACGTTCTCTGCGAAAAACCGATCGCGACAACCCTGGAAGACGCGGAGGCAATGATAGAGTACTGTAGTAGAAATAACGTGAAGCTTCAAATGGCCTTCCCTGTTAGGTACAGCGCTTCCGCGAAAAAGTCCAGAGAGATCATTGGGAGCGGTCAGCTGGGCGAAATAGTGAATCTGGTTGGAACCAATCACGGGAGAATGCCCGGAGGGTGGTTCATAGACCCCGTTCTTGGCGGTGGTGGCGCTGTTATGGACCACACCGTGCACGTAGTGGATTTAGTTAGGTGGCTTCTAGATTGCGAATTCACACAGGTTTACGCCACTTACGGCGCTCTGATACACGACATTCCGGTCGAAGATTGCGGGTTGGAGATGTTCAAACTCTCGACAGGCCAGTACATGACGCTAGACTGCAGTTGGTCGAGACCGAAGGCCCACCCTTACTGGGGAGATGTTACGCTGCACGTAGTTGGTACTAAGGGGACGCTCTTCCTTGACATCTTCAACTCTAAGATTGAGGTGTATTCTAACGAAAAGGGAAACCGATGGGAAGACTACGGCGACAATTTGGATTACCTTCTAATTGAGGAATTTGTTGATGTTCTCAGGTCGGGGAAGACTCCTTTCACAAGAGGGGAAGATGGACTTGAGGCTCTCAAAGTTGTTAATGCTGCTTACAAAAGTTTCAAAGAAGGGGGAGAGATCCGAATCAGCTGACTAATTCGGATTTCAATCATGTCGCATTGTTGCCAGGAGTATAATCTAGATGATAGGGTATAGTTACGAGGTGAGACATTTGAAGCAGCATTACGATCGCAGAAAACTTGAACAAGAATTCGACAGTCTTCCAGAGGCCTCCCCGATTGCAGATATTGATCCATTCAAAGGCGATATCATCGCAATGGTTGGTGCGCTGGCACTTGACTATCTTGATCTTGATCCTGGAGATACGTTGCTGGATATCGGGACCGGCAGAGGTAGATGGGCGGTGGCCGCCAGTCCTTACTGCAAAAAAGTGATCGGCATCGATATTAGTAGAAGAATGCTTGAAGACGCAAGATCAAATGTTGCAAGCGCAGATGTTGAAAACGTTGAATTCTTTAGAGGTTCTTTCGAGAATCCGTGCGAAGAAGCGAATCTGTCAAAAATTGGAATAAACAAGGTTGTAGCAATTTACTCCCTTCATCATCTTACAGATCCGATGAAAATGGAAGCAATTTCAAATCTTGCAAGGATTTTAAAGAGGCCCGGTAAGATTGTTATTGGTGATATTATGTGGTTCGACGATCCGGGTAAGCACAGGGATGAGTGGGAAGATGTATATTTCGACGACAGCGATACAGATCATCCAGCGAGTATTTCATTCATGAGAGAAGTGTTCCAGCATTCAGGTGCAGATGAAACTGAGATTGTTCAGATTCATCCGCTGGTTGGCTTGATAAGCACAACCTTTTTGTGAGGAGTTCTGGTATAAGCTTTACGTCTTGATTATCGGTATTAGAATATGCGCAATAGTAGTTAGTTTGTAGAACCCGACAGGTACCAATCCAGGGGACGAATCGGTACAAGTTTGCCATGTACTGGGCAATTCCAAACATCAATAAGGTCGTAAATACTTCAAGGTAACTTTCGAATAAGTTGCTCTTTCCAACAGAGGATTTCGATTATTCTTTGGTGGTTACCTTTGTTCCGTATACACCTGCGCCGGGATCAAATCCCCTATTTCTGGCGATTTCCTCCACGGTCTTCTGAAGAAGATTCATCATGGGGATGAAAGCAAGGACTTCTTCCAGTCCATCGGAAACGAATATTGATCTCACATTTCCCTCCCTCGAATTCGTTAAGGTAATCAAATCGCATTTGTTCGAAATATCGTTGTTTAGCTCCTGCATTAGATCGTAGGTTTCTCCCTTGGGGTTCATCGTGATTACAACGGGTTTATCTGTTAGCAAGTCGACGGGGCCATGTCTGAAAGAGGCTCCCGAATAGAATATGAGACTTAGCTTGGCAACTTCAGCAAACATCAACCTGGCCATCTTCCCAACACCTATGCCAAACCCTCTGGCAACAAGAATCCTCTCCCTTTTTTCAGATAACAGGGCTGAAAGCCATGATGAATCAAGCGACAGGGCTTCGTCCATTCTCACGGGCAGGTCAGAAAAGTTCAAGCTTCTTCCGGCTTTGAAGGCTGAAATCATAAGAGCCAAGACAATGCTGTTAACGAAAGTCTTTGTTGCTCCCATAGATCTCTCATTGCCCGCGCAAAGTGAAAATACCCTTCCATCAGGGAAAGCCTTTGCCGCGCTGCTCTGTTCGTCATTGGTTACAAGTGCCATAGAAGGGACAAGCGCTCTGTTTTCTTCTATGAATCGAATTAGTTCTGCGCTTTCTCCTGACTGACTGATAAGAAAGATTGTAGAGTATCTTCTAAGCAGTTCCTGGGATGAATACGATATGATCTCCGACATCTCAAAGCTTTCTGCGTCAACGCCAGCGTTTCTTAGGAAGGAAGACGCCACTTCTGAGGCATGAAGAGAAGCTCCCATGCCTGTGAAGAGCACTCTTTCGAAGTTGAGAGACTTCGCTTTGTCAGAGACAACGTCAGATGTTGAAATAAGGCTTCTTACCGCTTCCGACTGCTCAAGCATATCTTCTAGAAATTTCGACAAATCAATCATCCTTTCGCTGGGCAAATCCTCTTATCTATCGCTCCGGGCTGTCATTCACTTAAGAGTCTATCATCAAAGATTGGTTTTTGACTAATTAGTAGAATCGATGCAATAATTATGGTGGAGGTGAATTTATGGCGCTGCTAAGAACAAGAGACGGAACTCAAATCTACTACGAAGTACACGGAGATAAATCAAACCCACCAGTGATTATTCTCAACGGGATTATGATGTCGATTCCCTCGTGGGCAGGATTTGTTTCGCATTTTTCTAGGCACTTCAGATTGATCCTGATGGATTTCAGAGATCAGGGCCGGTCCGAAAGAAAGGATTCACAGTACCACATCTCCGTCCATGTTGAAGATCTAACCGATCTGATTGATACTCTTGAGATTTCTAGCGCGAATGTAGTCGGTCTCTCTTACGGAGGACAGGTGGCAGAAATTCTTGCCATAAAAAGACCTGAAAGGGTTAATTCCCTTGTTCTCGCCAATACTCCCGCCCGAATTTCGCCATATCTTGCAGAACTTGGCGAAGCGTGGAAAGAAGCCGCAGAACTTAATGATGGGGAGCGGTTCTTCAAGTTGGCAATACCATTCATCTATTCTGATTTTTTCTACAATCGTAATCTACAATGGTTAAAGGAAAGACAAAGGATGTTCAAATCGACGCTTAATAGAGAGTGGTTTGAAGGATTCATAAGACTGATCTCCTCAAATCCCGACTTCAACGTTCTGGACGAACTCGATAAGATTCAGTGCCCGACCCTACTCCTTGGCGCCGATCGGGATATCATCACTCCGATAGAAGAAATGAAATCGATTCATGAAAGAGTCAGAAACTCTGAATTTCTTATAATAAAAGACGCCGGTCACGGAGCTTTCCTGGAAAAACCAGGAGAATTCATGACGGCAATTATCGGCTTCGTACTTAAGAACTGTTAGAAAAAGTGACAATTTGACAGTTATTCATCTTCATTCATCTGTAATCAACAATAAACAGCACTAATCGAACTTAGAAACTGGGACGGTTTGGTGTATTCTTAAAGTGAGAGATGATTCATCTTTCATTTATGAGAGATGAATCATGACACGCAAAAGATAAGGGGTGATCTTGGTGAGTTCAGTTCCGGTAGTTGGAATAGCGGGAATCGGGACATACATACCTGAGACCTTCATGACTCCAGAGGAAATCGCTGAAGCAACAGGCATTCCGCAAGACGTAATCGAACTGAAATTTGGAGTCAAAAGAAGACTTGTTCCAGGTCCTGACGAAACCACAAGCAATCTGGGAATCAAAGCGGCAATAAAAGCTCTTGAAAATGCCAGGACAGATCCCAAAGACATTGATCTAATAATCTGGAACGGAGCTCAGCATAAAGACTACCCTTGCTGGCTAGCCGGATTGAAGGTTGCTGACGAAATCGGTGCTGTAAACGCATGGTCTTTTGATATGGAAGCCATGTGTGGATCCATGATGGCCGGTATTGATGTAGCAAAGAGTTTAATGATCGCTAGAGACGATGTTCAAACGGTCCTGCTTGTGAGCGGCTACAGAAATGTGGATCTTATGAATCTTTCTGAACCATCCACATCATTCATGCTTGATGTGGGTGCAAGTGGGGCCGCTGTGGTTCTTAAGAAAGGTCATAATGAAAATGTTGTACTGTCTTCGGCCTTCAAGGGTGACGGATCGTTTTCCGAGCTGTGTGTTGTGCCGGTCGGGGGAACAAAGAAGTGGCCCATGACCCAGGAAGATGCTTTGAATTATCATTTCTCCGTACAGGGAGATACTGCAGAGTTCAAAAAACGCCTTGGAGAGACTACAATGCCGAATTTCTACTGGGTAATTAGAGAGTCACTCAGAAAAAGCGGCTATTCCGAAAGCGATATCAATTATTTAGCAATTTTACACTTCAAAAGATCGGCTCATTTTGCAGTTCTTGAAGAGCTTGGGCTGAAGGAAAATCAGAGTACTTACCTTGATTACTACGGCCATCTTGGACAAAATGATCAGATTCTCTCGATTGAAATCGGTTTGAGAGAAGGAAAGATCAAAGATGGCGATGTGGTCGTTATGGTTGGTGCCGGATTGGGCTTCGTCTGGGCAGCAACGACAGTAAAATGGGGCAAGAATTAGGAGGCGAAAAGGTGAGAATGGAAGGTAAAGTAGTCATTATTACTGGTGGCGCGAGTGGACTGGGTAAAGCGGCAGTAGAAAAGTTTGCCCGAGAAGGCGCGATTGTCTATGCCTGCGATATGGACGTCGAAGGACTAGATAATCTGAAAAAGGAATTCTCCGCGCTTCCGGGCAAAGTAATTCCTAAGAGCCTCAACGTGACGGATAGGCCTGCAATAGCTGAATTGATTAACGAGATCAAAGGCGAATTCGGTCACATTGATGGGCTTATCAATAATGCTGGAGTAACTAGAGATGCGCTGATTCAGAGAATGTCTGAAGAAGATTGGGACATGGTTATCAACGTCAATTTGAAAGGTGTTTTCAACATGACGCAGGCGGTTGCTCCAGTGATGATAAATCAAGGTCATGGTTCGATTGTCAACACTTCATCGATAGTAGGCGTATACGGTAATATCGGTCAATCCAACTACTCCGCTTCAAAGGGAGGAGTCATTGCAATGACTAAGACATGGGCTAAAGAGTTGACAAGAAAGGGTGCGAAGATCAGGGTAAACGCCGTTGCACCGGGATTCATAAAGACGCCTATGACTGAGAAAATGCCTGAGAAGATTCTGACAGTGCTTGAAGAGAAGATCCCTCTGAAGAGAATGGGACTCCCTGAGGAAATTGCGAATGTCTACTTCTTCCTGATTTCCGATGAGTCGAGTTATTTGACAGGTCAGATAATTGGCGTTGACGGGGGCCTCGTGATTTGAAGGTCTCTCGAAGCGAGAGGACAAGATTACAGATTAAAGAGGCAGCTGAAGAGTTGTTCAGTCGCCTTGGTTTCGAAATGACCTCTGTTGCGAACATATGCAGAACCTGCGGACTGTCAAATGGAGCATTCTATAGACATTACACTGGTAAAGAGCAGGTATTCAAAGAGATCGTGCAGGATATCAAAACCAGATTTGAGTCAGCCTCTACTTTGGTCATAGGACACACTGCAGAGGAAAAACTGTATAACCTTTACAGAACGGTCTTTGATATTCTTTGGGAATCGCGGAGAAAGTTCATTGCCTTTCATGAAGCCGAGTACAGGTTTCCGGATGTAGAGAGTTCCGTTGACAGAACCTACAAGGAGGCTCTTCTCTCAACAGTCATAGACGATAGGTCTCCTCTTTCAATGCCTGAAATGTGGTTTCTTATTGGAAGCTCCAGATTTGCCGCCATTTACTGGATCATATATAACGACACAAGGGTGCCCGATTCGACAGTACGATCTCTCGTCGACTTCACCCTCAATGGTTTTGTCAAATCTGATGAGTTGGATCGGAAGTCTCTGGATTTCACTCTAGATAGAGTAAGAGCAAACGGTGAAGGAAAGGCTAAAGAAGTAATCCTCTTGGCGGCAGAGAAACTAATGGGGGAGAAGGGATATTTCGGCACGTCGATATACGACATCACTAACAAGGCGGGCTACGGTCAGGGTACTTTCTATCTTCATTTTGAAAGCAAGGGGAAGCTGCTTCAAGAGCTTGTGCACCAGGCAAACAGGAATCTTAGAAGGACAATAAGAGACGCTGTCTCCGGTGTTGAAGGAAGACTGAACAGGGAGGTAAGATCCTTTAAAGCGTTCTTGCTCTTCATGGATGTTCACAAGGAGCTATACAACATCGTTCGTGAATCAGAATTTGTGCAGCCCGAGACTGGCCGTTTCTATTATGAAAGACTTCTTACTTCATACATTAGTGCTCTTGAAGAGGCTAGGCTGAAGAATGAGATCAGATCAATAGACTCGCGCGATCTCGGTGTTTTCCTGATGGGTATTGGGCATTTTATGGGGCTTGATCTTCTTTTCAATTTGAAGAAAGACTATGAGAAATGGGACGAGTATTTGTTAGAACTAGCTTCTCTTATGGCGAAAGGTTATGGAGGTGCTTTTAGTTGAACTGGAATGATGAATACAGAAAGAAGAAGATATCGATTGAGGAAGGTTTGAAGAACATTAAATCTGGAACAAAGATTGTGACAAGTATGGCGGCAATGGAAGCTCAGGGTCTTCTAATGAACCTTCACAGAGTTGAGGACGTAGAGAATGTGGCCGTTGCGACTTGTTTGAATATTGGGGAGTATCCGTTCTTCGTTAATAAAGAATATGAAGGCAGATTTCTGAACGAGTCCTGGTTCCATTCGGTGGGCGCCAGGAAGGCAGTTAGCAGTGGTCTCAGGACAGTGACTTACATCCCGAACAATCTTCATACTGCTGGTGTTGAGCGTATTATGGCAAACAGACCCGATATATTCTGGGGTGTTGCCTCACCAATGGACAGAAATGGATACATGACCGTTTCGTTGTCAACGGTTTATGAAAGAGATATGGT
>JAFGAP010000101.1 GCA_016933635.1 Kosmotogaceae bacterium | reverse complement strand
GAATCGACTTTTACAGTTACCTTTCCTCCGGGTATCGCTCTTGGAGAAATGCCGTTCTCTGTAATTTCGAACCTGCGGTACTCCTTTCCTCCTTCAGAGATGAATCTCTGAAGGAACTCTTCTTTATGAATGGGAGCCTCTATTGTGGCCGAGGAATCGACCAGTGATTCAGTGAGAAGAATGATCGAAGGGATCTGATATTTGTCGGCAATATAGAAAGCCTTTTCCGTAAGCTCGAATGCCTCTTTAGGCGTACGCGGAGAAACTACGTATTTGGGGAACTCGCCATGACCGGCATTTACTACAAAGAGAAGATCTTCCTGTGCCGTTCTTGTGGGAAGACCGGTGGCCGGTGCGGGTCGCTGAGCGTCTACCATGACAAGTGGGGTCTCGGTCATTGCGGCCAGAGACACACCCTCCTGCATCAGTGCAAAACCGCCTCCAGATGTTGTTACAAGAGAACGTGCGCCTGCAAAGGCTCCTCCTATAACCATATTCACTGCGGCAATCTCATCTTCTGCCTGTTCAACTACAATTCCATGTCTTTCGGAGTTGGACGCAAGGAAGGTCATCACACCTGTACCGGGGGTCATTGGATAGGCGGCCAGGAATTTACATCCCGCAGCGATTGCACCGAGACCGGTACCTTCTGTTCCATTCATGAGGTAGTAGTTATGCTCCTGTACATTTAGCGGGGGAATCTCGATTGACAATGAAATGTCGTAGCCTCTCTTCAATGCTTCGAGATTGGCCTTAATTATCTCCTCTTTTCCGGAAAAGGTCTCTTCTATCAGTTTCGAGGGTATCTCCCTCTTGACTTTGAAAAGACCGAGAATTCCACCCAACGCTACTACGTTTTGGGCTCTTGGCTCTCCCGCGTCTTTGGCTATCGATTTGAAAGGAAAATTCAAAGCTCTGACTTCAAAATCAAAATCCTTCGAGTTCACGTGATCGGAATCAGAATCGTATATCAAGGTCGTTCCATCGTGGAAGTACTGGAGCTGTGAGATAGTCGTACTTTTGCTTAGAGAGACGATAAGATCGAACTCCTGTCTCATCGAGTACAGCGGAGAGTCTGAAACCCGAATTCGGTACACGTACTCGCCGCCTCTGATCCTTGAATGATAACTCTTGTCGGTGAAGATACAATACCCATTTCTGAAGAGACTTAGCGCAAGCATATCCCCAATCGTATTAAGCCCTTGGCCCGCTTCACCGGAAAGGGCTATTACATAGTCTTTCACATTAACACCTCCGTTGAGGTAAAGAAAGGCGGGAGTGATTCTCCCGCCTCATTTCAATCAATTGGTTCGAAATCGTCTTTACTGGCTCCACATAGCGGACAGACCCAATCCTCTGGAACATCCTCAAAGGTGGTCCCGGGATCTACACCGTTGTCAGGGTCTCCAATTTCAGGATCATAAATGTAACCACAGATAGTGCATCTGTACTTCATCTTGCCACCCCTCCTTCATCAGAACTCAACTCTCTTACTGCTCTCCCAGAGACCGTGAATGTTGCAGTAAGAGGTAGCGATCAACGAACCTGACTTCTCCAGTTTCACATTGAATACAGCCGTGGGCTGCGTTGTTACTGGAGTGAACTCGATGTGGCCAAGATGAATCAAGAACTGGCCATCGTCGTACATTACGTACAGATCAAACCATTTGATGTGATGCTCGATAGTATTTGGATGTGAAATCTCCTTACCAACCGTTATCTGGACATTAAACGCCTCTCCCGGCTTGACCGAATCGGGAATCTCAATTACCGGCACATGTTTCTCGCTTTTCCAGTCAGCACTCTTCACATACTCGCCAATTGCCATTAAATCCCCTCCTCTATTTAAAGCTGAACACAAAAAGAACAATCATTGCAGAGCTGCTCTGAACAACACCTACAGAAAATCACAGTAATTATACCATATCACTAAGAATTGAAGTCTATTTGTAATCTTTCCAAGTCCTTTAGAAGTATTGTTGATGCCTATCTCAAAAGAATATGCACGATTTGTTTTCTTTTATGGATTTTTCATTGCCTCTGATAGAATAGGGTTAGGGAATGCTGGAGGGGTTTGTTTGACAAGACATGACACAGTCAAAGCATATATAGATGAAGCCTCTGTGGAAGCTGTATTGCTTACAAGGAATTCCAATATACAGTGGTTCTTCGAAGGTGAGGTCGAACCAAGAATAGACACCTCTACCGACGTGGGTGCCTTCTGGCTTTTGATAACCAGTTCGATGGTCATTGCTCTCTGCCCAAATTACGACGCACATAGAATTAGAGACGAGATCCTTCCCAAAGACGTGGAGGTTTTGGGCTTTGATGGATTTTCAAATTCCGTTGAATCTGCCGGAAGGCTCTGCGATAAGTTCTCGAAAGTTGCCGTCGATAGCGATCTCTTCTTTCCCTCTTCGAGTTATGTTCCCATTGGCAGGAACTTCTATGAAAAGACACAACTTCTAAGTGAAAGAGAGATCTTGCGTTTGAGAGTCACTGGAAAACTTACAGAAAACATTATTTGTGAATTTGCGCCTGAACTTCAACCGGGAATGACCGAACTGGAAGTCGAGAAGGTCCTTAGGGCGATATTTATCGAGTCGGGACTTGAAGTACCAACTCTTTGCATCGCATCGGATGAAAGGATCTCGAAGTCGCCATATCCTGTCTCCACTGTGAAGAAGATCAGACGGTATCTCATGCTGAGGGCAACGATCAGGAAACAGGGTCTTTCAGTTTCGTTGAGCAGATACTTTCACTTCGGAGCTATCCCACAGGGGATTGAGCAGAGGCACGAGAGGGCTTCAGGAATTGCCGCAAAGGGAGCTGTAGCAATAATGAGAGCAAGAACCATGGGCGAAGTCTTTGAAGAGATAAGGAATGCTTATGCTTCTCTCAATGCTGCAGATGAGGTAGCGTATTACAGTCCGGGAGGTACAACTGGTTATACGCAGAACACCTTTCTTTTCGCTCCCGATTCCCAAATCACGATGAAGCATCCCGCCACATATGTGCTTAATCCCCTTATTGGGGGTCTTTTGAGCGAAGACACTGTGCTTCTTAATTCCGATGGGACCGCAGAATTCCTCACGCTCGGTGAAGACTTCCCGAAAGTAAAAGTCAGACTTGAAAGCTTCAGAGTTCACAGACCTTGGATTATGATCATCTAGCTTACTCCAAGAGAAACGTCTCCAGTACTTAAGGACAAGACCGTTAGAAAAGAACGGTTCTTCGTTCCGACGCTTCGCGTCCAGGTTCTTGGTAAAAAGCGTCGTAAGAGGGGGAGATGTAAGAGGTTTGAAGAGATGAGATCTCGTGCAGTTTCCCTGAGCAAACAGGAGGGCTAAACAAGGCGTTTTGGAGCAAGCTCGTCAGGGCAGACGCTATGGGATGACCGAAGAGATGCTCATCAGTGCAGGATCAAAAGGATAATCACTGAGTCGACCGTTTGTTTCGACACACCCGAGACCCCATACTCGAGAGCCGATGCCCAAAGCAAATTCCATAATTCTCAACTCCATTCAGAATCTCACTCTTCGTACCTCTGACCTCTTGGTACTAACCTCGCTTTTCCTGGGGGGTGAATACGTTTTCCCTGCTGAGCAGATCGTTATCTAACCGAGCCCGAGAGCCTATAATCGATACCCTGCTCTTTCCTTCTGTAATGGCTTCATTTCATGAGAGGAGTTGCCTTAAGGTATTTTTCAGACACTTCTAAGAAATGAAACGCAAGAGTTTCGATAAAGCGACACGGACGATTCTTTCGGTGTTAAACTCTCAAATGAATCTACTGCATTTTGATTTCGACGGGAGCAATAATGGACGACTACCTGGGCTACAATAAACACGAATACAGAAAAACGAGAAAACTCGCGATTATTGAAGGTTCCTTCTTCAATCTCGCTTTTCTTGTAACTCAAGGCTTCATCGTCACAGGTCTCGCTCTCGAATATGGCGCCTCGGAGATGTTGATTGCGATCATCGGAGTTCTGCCAACGCTGGCTCAGCTTGTCCAGCTGGCCGCACCTCTCGTCATGAAGCTATTCAAAGACAGAAAGAAAGCAATGCTTTTCAGCGCTCTCCTCGGCAGAATACCTATTGCCTTCATTCCAGTTACTCTGGCCTTAGGGATAAGGGCTCAGTCCCTTCTTCTTGTTTTTCTAGGTCTAATTGCATTTGGGAACTCGCTTGTCGGGACTTTCTGGGCATCCATAATGGGAGACGTGATCGATCCGGAGAAGACAGGAAAGTATTACGGTAGGAGGAATCTGATTCTCTCACTCAGCACAATGTTAATTACACCGGTGTATTCATTGATCCTCGACCGTTATGAAGGCCCTCTCGGATTCATTATTGTGACATCCATGGCTACGGCCTTTGCGATGCTAACAATACTCCTTTTGAAGATGCACTACGCACCGCCCGTGAAAACCTTCGGCCGCGGAAGGATGTTCAGGGAGGTATTTGCGAATCTCAAATTCAGGCAGTACCTAAGGTTTGCCTTTGTCTGGAATTTCGCGATAACAATATCGGGTCCATTCTACTCGTATCATCAGTTAGTTAACCTTAAAGTCAGTTACTCGTACCTAAGTATTTTGAGTATAATAGCCTCTCTCACTTCCATGCTCATGTATATCTTATGGGGAAAGATATCCGATCAAATTGGCCATCAGTCGGTAGCGGAATTCGGGATTCTCGGGGCGACATGTCTCGCGTTTATGTGGGTATTTGTAACTCCCCAGACAGCGGTCATCTTGTTACCGGTAGATGCGGTCGTAACGGGAGTTGTATGGAGCGCGATAAATCTCTGTCTCTTTACAATGATGATGGGGATGATTAGGGGTTACTCCGTTGAGTCGTACGTTGCAGTACAGGCTTTTCTAAACGGCATAGGCGCTCTCGGTGGTTCGTTGCTAGGAGGGTTCGTAGCTTCCTATCTCAAGGGAAAGAGCATAACAATCTTTGGAATCGAGTTCTTCGGTATTCAAGTTATCTTCCTCATAGGTTCATCGTTCAGGTTTCTATCATTTCTTCTTCTGCGACGAGTACAGACACCGAAGATAAAGACCGTTACACAGGTCTTCTTCAACACAATGTCCACTGTGGGCAGAAGAATGGCCACCCGGCCGTACGAATTCCCGGTTCTCCAACTGGGATCGAGAAAGAAGAGAGAAGAAGCGGAGCCTCTGAAACTCGACTTGCCTACTTCAATGACTGACCTCAGTGACATTGAGGGAATAGAGGTCGAAGAGACCACTGAGCAAAGCGATAACAAAGACAGCTCAGATTCCTAGGCGATATCGCCTAGCTCATACTGAAGCCTGTGAAGATCCGCGTAAATTCCGCCCTTTGAAAGCAGTTCCTCATGTGTTCCAGACTCTACAAGCATGCCCTTGTGAATAACCATGATTCTATCGGCATTTCTGATGGTCGAAAGCCTATGGGCAATCGTGATCATCGTCTTTTCCTTTGATATCCTCTCCATAGCCTTCTGAATAAGCGCCTCTGTTTCCGTGTCTACGTTTGCAGTGGCTTCATCGAGAACAAGAATATCAGTATTGAAAACTACGGCTCTGGCAAGAGCTATCAGCTGTCGTTCACCGGCCGAGAGCGTTCCACCTCTCTCCAGGATAACGGTGTCGTACTTGTCCTGCAGACGCTCTATAAAATGGTGTGCATAAACGTATTTTGCCGCTTCGACCACTTTTTCCCTGCTGATCGTCTCATCGAAGAGGCGTATGTTGTCGAGTATGCTTCCGGAGAAGAGGAAGACATCCTGGAGAACAACGCCGACCTTCTTTCGAAAACTCTGAAGGTTGTAATCGTAGATGTTCCTTCCGTCTATCTTTATCCTCCCCGACTGTATCTTATAAAGCCCTGTGAGGATACTTATTATTGAAGTCTTTCCCGCACCAGTTTCTCCGACGAAGGCGATCTTTTCTTTCGGATGTACCGCAAAGCTAATATCCTTCAAGACCTTGTGCTCCCCGTCGTATGCGAAGGTTACATTTTCAAACTCTACTGCACCTTCGAGAGTCCTTACTCCCGTCTCGTTCGAGTTGTATTTCTCTTCCTCTTCGTCCATCAGCTTGAAGATCTTCTCGGCAGAGGCCATTGCGTTTTGCACAATGTCGTACTTCTCGGCGATGTCATGAAGCGGCCTGAAGAACATGTCGATGTACGAAACGAAGGCAACCAGTACTCCGAAAGCGAGAGTACTTCCAATAATGCTCTTCACTCCGAACCAAATGACAATCGCTATCGTTACGTAGTAAAGGAGATCAAGCAACGGTCTGAAGATGGCGAAGACCCATAGCTGCTCCATCAGGCTCTTGAAATGACTCTTATTGACGGTGTCGAACTCCTTCTTCTTTCTCTCTTCCTGATTGAAAAGCTGTGTTATGGACATTCCCGAGATATGCTCGGCAAGGAATGCGTTGATTATTGCAAGCCGAGTCCTGACCTTTCTATATGCAACTCTGTCGAAGTATCTGAAGACAAAGATCGCGCCGGCAATCACCGGAAGAATCGCCACAGTTATCAAACCGAGATAAGTCGAGAGGTTGAGCATAATTATTATTATTCCGCCGAGTAAGAGAACATCCTTCACCATAGAGGTTATTACACTTGTGAAGAACTCGGCGAGGTTCTGCGTATCGTTTGCCACCCTTGTGGCCAGCCTTCCACTCGGGTTGGTATCGAAGAACCTCATAGGGACTCTGATCAGGTGTCGAAAGAGATCGCCCCTAATTCCGTGAGTGATCTTCTGGCCCATGTAAGATGTCGCGTAGACCTGTCCGTAGTTAACAAAGAAAAGTGAAAAGAGAATCAATATCATGAAAATGGCGATCTGTCCTATCCCGTTGAGATCACCGACTCTAAGCTCATTCAGTTGCTTTTCGGTTATTGGATAAGTGGTCTTCCCATCGGTAACGCTGTAAACTCCTGACTCATCCTGATGAAGATAGAAGGTACCCTCTTTCGACTGGACGAAGTTGTATGAATCTCCCTCTTCGACAACGACAAGAGAATACTGATTGTCCATGTAATCGTCTATTGCCCTTCTCATAAGTAGTGGGGGAAGTAGATCGAGTGCCGTAGAGGCCGCGATCAAGACTAAAGCGAGAACAAGAATAGGAACGTATGGCTTTGTGTACTTCCAAAGTCTAAAGACTACCCGCCAGTCTTCAACTTTGAGTTTCTCTTCAACTTCGCTATACACGTTTTCTGCCACGACTATTCCTCCTCGAGCTTTTCTTCGAGCATCTGTCTCTCGTACATCCTCTGATACAACCCTCCGGCCTCTACGAGCTGGGAGTGGACACCCTTCTCTACGATTTTTCCATCGTGAAGCACGTAGATTTCATCGGAATCCACAACGGCCTTCAGCCTGTGGGAAATAACGATTATCGACCTGTTGACTTCAGACTCTTTCAGGGATTTCAGGATCTCAGCCTCTGTCTCGGTATCCACAGCTGAAAGACAGTCGTCGAGAATTACGAGAGGCGCCTCTTTTATCAGGGCCCTTGCTATGGAAATTCTCTGTTTCTGACCTCCGGAAAGCGTTACGCCTCTCTCTCCGACAATGGTCTTGTATCCTTTGCTGAAACCTTCAATGTCTTCATGAATCGAGGCGACCTTAGCATACCGTTCAATCTCTTCATCCGCAATCTCCATGTCACCGAATCGAATGTTGTTTCCTACTGTCTCTGAAAAGAGGAATGTCTCCTGGGGAACATACGCAACATTGTCTCTAATAGTCTCAGGTTTTAGATTGTTGATATCTACACCGTCTATAGAAAGCACTCCCTCTTCAACGGGATACAGCCTCGCTATTAGTTTCGCTATGGTCGACTTGCCCGACCCAGTCGTCCCTACTATCGCTATCTTTGAGCCCGGTTTCACTTCGAAATCAATGTTTTCCAGAGCCGGTCTAGTACCAGTCGGATAGGTAAACGTCAAATTATTCATGACGACGTGACCTTCAAAGCTCCCGATTTTCATTGGATTGTCCGTTGAAATATTGTTTTCTTCCTCAAGGACTTCCATGAGTCTTCTGTAGGAGGCCCTTCCTCTCTGGATAATGTTTATTACCCAACCGAAGGCAGTCATAGGCCAGACAAGCATTCCAAGATAAGATGTGAACGTAATATATTCTCCTAGCGTTATCTGCCCGAGTATAACCATTCGTCCACCGAAGAGCGTGGCGAGTACAGAGCCCAGCATCGAGAGGGTTTGAATCAAGGGAAAGAACATTCCCCAGACTTTGACGAGATTCATATTCTTATCTACATACACATTCGACTTGTCTGTGAGAGTGCCGTTTCTCAGGTCTTCAATACCATAGCTCTTTATAAGGCGGACACCAGAGATCGATTCCTCTATCGTATCGGTTAGGTCGGAAAAGGATGCCTGAACCAATTTAAATCTCTTATGAATCATCTTTCCGAAAAAAGTAGATACAACTGCGAGAGCCGGAAGAGGGGCAATTGAGATCCAGGTCAGATTCCAGTTTGTGAACAGGCCCATAGCGAAGATTGTAACTGTAACCAGAAAGATAGCATCTATGATCATTACCACGGCCGGGCCCATAGCCATTCTAACGGCGTTGACATCGTTTGTGAATCTTGCCATAAGGTCGCCGACTCTAGTCTTGTCGTAAAACGTAGGGGGAAGTGTAAGAAGTTTCTCGAAAAGGGTCTTTCTAGTGTAATACTCGAATCTCCGTGCCGCTCCCATTATGAACACTCGCCAGAACAACCTAGTTATAAAAAGGCCGAATGCAACACCTATGACTGCCAGTATCAGCAGTCCGACGAGACTAAGATCTTGGGCGCCACCCCTGATCTCATCTACTATCATTCCCATAACTCTTGGAGTAACCAACATGAGTAGATCGACAAGAATTAGAAAAATGGAGCCATAGAGGTAACTAGGCCAGTTGTGTTTCAAGAAGTCTCTTATCAAAACAATCGCCTCTCTAGTCCGCTAAACTAACTTAATATCATACAACATTTCAGGGGAAAGTGTAATGAATTTTCGATAAGCAATTTTCGAGTCTTCCCTCTCCAATGTATAATAATATCATCAATTCAGGTTTTCCGAATCCAAACCAACCCGGGAGAAGGATTATGAGAAAGATTCTTGGCATTATTCTTTTGTTTGCTGTTGCAAGCACTGGCATGTCCGTTGCAGTAGTCTTTTCAGGTGGCGGAGGTAGGGGGGCGTATGAGGTAGGGGTATATGGCGCTCTGCTAGACCTTGGACTCGATATCGAAGGAATCTATGGAGCCTCTGTCGGATCGTTGAATGCCGCTGGACTTATAAGCGAAGGATTCGAAGCGGCCAGAGATTTGTGGTGCAGTATGGATTATTTGGAGCTCATGAATGCCTCTCCGCAACTATATGAACTGATTCAAGGGAATATTGGGCAGCTTGACACTCTTGAATTGGCATCTGCAATGAGAACCCTTACTGCGAACAATGGCATAGACATAGAACCGTTGAGAAACAAAATGAAGGAGATCATTACCGAAGAAAAGGTAAGAGATAGCGATATTGAACTCGGGATCGTCCTGTATTCACTGAGTCAATTGAAGCCCTATGCCCTTTACAAAGCGTTCATACCAGAGGGGAAGCTTGTTGACTTTGTTTTGGCAAGCGCAAACTTTCCTGCCTTCACGCGAGAAGAGATAGATGGAGAGGTCTTCATAGACGGAGGCGTTTATTCAAATTTTCCACTGTTTATGGCCAAGGAGAGGGGTCACCGGCATGTCGTGGCCGTTGACCTTATTGGCATGTACTTCGGAGATTCTCTCGCCTACGTAAATATGTTTACCGATGGAATGAATGTGACGCTCATTCAACCTTCGGAACAGTATGGAACAGTTATGACGTTCGATTCCCAGGTCTCGAAGAACTATCTCATTTGTGGTTATCTCGATACAATGAAAGCTTATGGCGTCTTGAGGGGTGAAAGATACTTCATATTCGGGGATGACGATCCCTTGCAGGGCCACTTTCTATCACTTGACAGCGAGTCTCGAATCGAAGCCCTTAGACTTCTGGGACTCGTCGGAGTAGAAGAGGAGTGCGCCGAGTACCACTACTACCGACAATTCATTCCCTGGCTGGAGAGTACTTTAAGAAAGCCTTACATGAGAACATGCGAGCTAGTCTCATCGATTCTCGAAGAGATGGCCAGCTTCCTCGCGGTGGAGAGACTGATTCCCTACTCCCCTTCGGGTCTGTTGCGGGCGGTCATTGCCACTTACTCGGCCGGTGATTTTCAACAAGAGCGACATCTGGACTTCCTTACAATTTACAGGAGGCTTCTGGTTTTCCTTGAGTATCTTCATCGGCAGAAACCTTTTGAGTTGCAGAGCTCTGCTGAATTCAGATCATTTCTAGAACGCTTTCAAACTTCTGTGGGTCTTTTGGAGCAAACCTGCTCGCAGCGGGGCCATATATCTCAGTGAGAGATAAGGGTCTCTTCAAGAGGCTTTTCCCGTAGACTATGTAATGCTTGTACTCCCTTCCACCAGCACGCCTGGCGTTGGCAATCATAGTAGAATTCATGGAGCTGATTGACGAACCTTCTATCTCCTTAAAACCCATGTTCTGTATGTTCCTGTAAGCTCTTAGAAACATCGCCGAAGGTACTCCCTTGTTTCTGAAATCGGGAACCACGAAGAGTATTGCCGCTCTTGCTCGTTCCAGGGACTTACGTAGCCTGAGGAATTTGTACCAGCCAAACGGAAGCAATCTACCTCCGATCTCTCTAATAATGGGACTGAAGTCGGGAAGCGCAACGAAGAAGCCGATCGGTCTCTCTCCTGATCTTGCAATAATCACCATTCTTCGATCGGCCACCAGCTTAAGCGTCTTTGCCATGTCGTAAAGCTCGTCATATGTAGGGGGTAGTATATCTTCCTCCCAATTTGGTATAGACTCCTCCATGATCTTCTGAAGATCGGCCGAAACTTCTTTTATTCTACCGAAATTTGCCTCTTCCACATGAAACTTGTAGCGATTCATGGCGATTTCTGTGAACTTTGTCTCTCGCTCTGACATGACATGTGCGAGGTCATACTTGAAGGCAAGATACTTCAGATAGATCTCGAAATTCTCAAAGAAGCTTGCGTAGTAGGAAGGATTGTACGGCATCAATACGGCGGGAGGATCATCGAAGCTGTCTACCAGGAGTCCCCTGTAATCATCTCCGTTCGTTGGAGAAACAGGTCCCTTAAGATAGTTCATTCCTTTGTTCCTCGCCCAACTTTCGGCAGTTCTTAGAAGGGCCTCGGCAACCCCTTTGTCGTCTACCGATTCGAATAATGTGAAGTATGCGTGTTTTACTGACTTTTTGTTGTTCATTACCTCTTCTATTCCAACGGCGATTCTTCCCTTGACTTCGTTATCATCCTTCGCGATGAAAAAATCATGTGGACCGTTCGCGAGAAGCTGTGAACCTTTGCTTTTCAGTACGGCCTTAATTTCATGGCTAAAAGGCGGTACCCAAAGCGGATAATCTCTGTACAATCTCTTCGGCAGATCAGTGAACTCTTTCCTATCCTGCCCGCTATTGACTCTGACAATCTTCAACATTTGGCTACTCCTCAAAAGAACGTATGGACAATTGTAGCATGAGATAAGAAACCTCTCTACTTGTCAGCGGGATTGGCCTCCGCAGTTCTGACGTCAGAGACATAGCGCTTCAAATTTGAGTCGGCTATCACACCGCCATTTCCATCGGACCCAACATAATACTCCGGTGTAATGAGAACACTCTTCCCCTTGAAACCCGGCATTATCCTGGTGTAATCCCCAAGGAAAACGTTGCTTAGTTCAACGCCCTCATGAATCCTGCAGTTTGCGCCTACCATTACCGGACCTTCCAGTTTCACGTTCTTTTCTATTACCGATCCCGGTCCAATGTAAACCGGAGTTATTATCTTTGTCGCTTTTTCGAGGACCGATCCTGTTCCTCTCCACAGGCCCTCGGTTACCTCTTTTCCAGAAGGTTTGAAGCCCCGGATATCTCCCTCAAGCGCCTTCGCGAGTATCTCGAGATAATCGGAATTGCGGCCGATATCGTACCATTCTATCTTTGTATCAAGAGAGAAAACCCTTTCCTTTTTCTGGACGAGGAGTGGCAACAACTCGCCCCCTATGTCGAAGAACTGATTCTTGGGAATGTAACTGAAAATCTCAGGCTCAAAGATATATATTCCCGTATTTGCAAGGTTGGATTTTGCTTTCTCTACGGGCGGTTTCTCCTGAAAAGACTCGACTCTGCCTGAAGAGTCAGATACGATTATTCCATAGTTTGAGACCTTCTCCATTTGAACTTCTTTAGAGATAATTGTGGCTATGGATCCGCTTGCCTTATGAAACTCGAAGGCTTCAGCCAGATCAAAGTCGACTATCGCGTCTCCACAGAGTACCACGAATGTCTCATCGAAAAAGCCCGACTCTTCCTGAATCTTCTTCAGCCCACCGGCAGACCCTACCGGTTCAGGTACAAGCTGGCCCTTTTCAAAGTGACCTTCGAACGAATAGCCAACCCTCACGCCGAATCTATATCCACTCCTGACGTAATTCTGAAGAACCCCTGAAAGGTGCGAGACATTAATCATGATCTCCTTTACGTCATACTTAGAAAGGAGCTCCAATATGAATTCGATAACCGGTTTCTCAATGATCGGGAGCATCGGTTTCGGCAGCCTGTTTGTCAAAGGCTTCAATCTCGTTCCAGCCCCGGCTGCTAAAATCATTGCCTTCATGTCTGTTCCTCCTATCTTCTGATTGTTCTCAAATTCTTATAGACTACCAAACCTCCAACTGCGAGTAACGCTATCCCGATGAATATTCCAAGTACTGTCGGTGCAAGTGAAATTAGCAGGAACAGTATTGACAGAGCAGATAAGAAAAAGGCTGCCGTCAAAACACCTTTGTCTTTCTCTTCTCTTCCGAAGTAAGATTGAAAAAGACCCACCGCAGGTGCGGCGATAAACAATGACCAGCCGCCTTCGGTAATGAAACCCGGGAAGATAACATTCAGAGTTAGAATCACCGCTACCGTAATCAGTACTCCCGCTGGGACGAAGAGATTCCTGTCCCTTCCGGAAAAGGCTCTATATTCCATGAATACTGCGGGAATCCAAATGAATAGAAGCCAGAGATTCAAAGTGAAGGATTTTACAAACACTATGAGAATACCGAGAAGAATCATTATTGCTCCAATTATTATTCTAATAATTGTTTCCCTGTTCATCATCCATCGCCTCCAGAGAGATCATTCATGGGAATTATAACAAGAAGATGGCTTCTTTAGACAGACGAATCGAAATACTAGAAACTGCGCAATCTCATCAGGTCCCCAACTGGCAGTTCTTGAATGACAAATCTGATTTCAGCCAGAAACTCTGTTGTTCGTCCTTGCCGAAGATTATCCATTTGCGGACTTTCCCGTCAAATGAAGAACATCTATTCGGATAATGGAAGTAGTTTTGAGAGAGACATTGATCTCGTTAATCCCTTCATTGACGTAGTCGGCCGAATATTTGTAAACCAGCTTCATCAGGGCTTCGATCTTCTCTTCATCATTATCGACAATTGATGCTTTTCCGAAAGCAATAACGCTACGAAAACTCGTAGAAAAACGCTCAGGAACCACTTTTGCATATTCGACCACGCAAAAGGAAACACGGCTGTTTTGAGAAATGTTATCGAGTTTGTGACCGGAAGAAGCGCAGTGAATAAGAATCCTGCCACCTTCGTACACATAATTCACAGGAACCCCGTAAGGCATTCCATCTATGTCGACAGTCGAGAGAACCCCAAACGAAGCTTTACTGAGGATTTCCCTAGCATCATTTTCGGGAAGCTCCTTATCAGATCTCCTCATCTTTCTAAATATCAAATACCTCACCCCCAGCCTTTACTCAGTATTGTACCTTATGCTCGAAATGATCCGCTCATTTTGCCTTGAGAACTCAGGAATGCCCCTTTCAATCATTGTCTAGACTGAGTAGGCCAGAACCAATAGCAGAAGTGATGCTGCTGCGCTCGAAGTGATGCCCGGAGGACCGTCCGGGGGGAGTTGATGCCGCTTTCAAAGGGCGGCATTCAGAAGCCAGTCTGGTTTCGAAAGCCAGTCAGCCTTCGCCTGGCCAGTCTCGCTTTCGGCGAGGGCAGTTCCGCTGAGCTGGAGAAGAGCCCCTACGCACTGGGAATAGCAGTCATTAGCCAGGGCTTAGCAAAAAGGTACTGACCGCCTTGGGGTATTGAGAATACATCACATTTCGTCATGCTGAACTTGTTTTGAAACCTTAGGGGGTTTCGTGAACCGGAACATTGCTTTATTCTGAACTTGTTTCAGCATCCCGATCAGGGAACCTCTGGACGCTTGTCAGGAGATGCTGAGCGCTGTGCAGCGCTGTCCTTTGTTGCCAGTCCAAGATCATGGATCCGTCCTTCGAAGAGCAGTTGCAAGTTGCGTGTTCAGAGTTATAAGCCCTAAAGCAAAGAGAAGTCAAATGCCGTTATGCTGAAACTAGAACCGCCCTTTGAGAAAAAATGTTCTTCTTTGTTTGTCAGAATGATAGGGGCAGGGGATAAAAGATCAGTCCAGTTCTTCGTTCTTGCTCCAATATTCTGTAATCTAAAGTTCTTTTACTATTCTGCTCTTGAATTTTGGCTTTACTTGCTAATTCTTGCAACTTGCATCTTGCAACTTATCCATATCCATGACTAGCCTAAGAAGGTGACTTTCATTTTGTTGGACGTGCAACTCCACTGATGTATAATCGCTTTGTCAAGCAGTCATTTGCTGTGTCCTACATTTTCCGACCTCGATTGATTCCTATCAAGCGCTCACTAATTTGAAGGGGGTGCTACAATGCGCCGAACATTTCTTTTTTTGATTGTGTTTTCTTTAGCAATCATCTTTATTACGAGTTGTCCTGCCCTAAAGTACGCTCTCACAATTCAGATAGGAGGAAGTGGAACGACCGATCCATCCGAAGGAGTCCATGAATTCAATAAGAACCAAGTAGTTACAGTGAAAGCATTTCCCGAAAGCGGTTGGGAATTCGACTCCTGGGAAGGTGAAGTTGCCTCGCCTGAATCAACTACAACGACCGTGACTATGGACAAGAGCAAGACTATCAAAGCCGTCTTCGTTCAGGATCAAATTGGCAGTATCATTGATAAGCTAGACCCGCTTACCCCGTTATCCTTTAGACATGGTGAAGAGCTTATTCCACTGGTTCCGAACAATATTCAGAGGTTCCTGGATCTTCTTGAAGATGATGATCCTTTGAATCGATGGGCCGCAGCCTATGCTTTTCAGAGAAATCAGCTCGATCAGTCAACTCTTGATGATCTTGAGGATTATCTCGATGATGAAAACTTGTCGATCAGGGCTCTCATAGCTGTAGCATTTCTGCTGAACGGTGATGAATCTGGAAAGTCTGTTTTACAGAATCTTTTGACTGAGGATACTGCTATGATGTACAGTATCCCGCCTGTTTTGCTTTCTGACTTTGCCGAAGTTATCCTCAACGCCTACTACCCTGCCGAATATCCGTTAGCGAGCTTTTCACCACAAACAACCACTGTCTCTGGCGGACCCTGCGAATACACTGTCACGGTGAAAGTGGTCTTTCATGGTGCAGGAGCCTCGGAAACACAGGTTGAAGCATGGGAGACTGATGCCGAAGCAATTTGGAATGGGGCTGACGGTTCCCGCGAGTGGGGAGACGGATGCTGTACTGTGAAATTCGAGTTTGACTTTTCCGTCCTCGCAGAAGGTGCACAGCCACCGGATGACGCCCATGTTGTAGAAGTTAAGAAAGTCAATAGTAGCCATACCTCTTGGGTAGCTACTCCTCTGCCCACTCCTGGATCGACAGAAACCACGACGGGTGAATGGGACAGCCTCGACACAGGTCCCGTTATTGCGCATGAAATCGGACATATGATGGGTCTCGATGACGAGTATCATAACGATGATGACGGGAACTACGTCAATGATAATCCTCAGCCTGAAGGCAGCCCTCCAAGTATAATGGCTCAAACCTGGGGTGGAGCCCAACCTTTAACTGAACACTTAGATGCGATAATGGAGGCTGCAGATATTGAGTGCGACTGTGACTACACACTTACTATCGATCCGCCATATGATATCAATATCTCTCCCGGTTCTCATACAGTCACAGTTACCGTCGTAAAAGAAGACGGGAAGCCAGCCAAGAACTGTGATCTCACCCTGAACATTACCGGTCTCCACCCGAAATCAAATGTTAAGCTCAAGACAGACGACGCTGGTAAATCCCAGTACACCTACCAGTGCGTTAGGCTAGACCATACTGGAATAGACAACATCAACGTAACGGGAGAATGTGGAGCAGTAGGAGGTGCAATAAAGGAGTGGATAGCTCTATGGGACTTATTCCCATTTGGGATCACGCCCTTTGACGGCCAGGAGGATTTTCCTTATTCAATTCCAATGGCAATTGTCTTTGGTCTTGAACCTACACTCGCCCTTGAAGCAGAGAACCTAGCTTTCAACGTCTCAATAATTATGGGAACAGAGACACTCTATTCCACGAAGACGAATCAAACAGAAATCGAGACTGCTCTGCTTCTCGAACCTGGCAGCGATTTTACTTTGGAGATTGTACCTGTTTCTCTCCCGGATACTGAAGGAACACCGACAGTAATTAACTTTTCGACCTTGCCTCTTGAGTGAATTGCATCATTATCAAAGAACCGAACGAGGCTTGCCAAGAGGCACTGAGCACTGTGAAGAGCTGTCCTTAATCATAGACGATGATGAACCTGTTCTCGAATAAGATCAAAACTGAGATCCCGAAACAAGTTCGGGATGACAAAGTGAGAGAGTTCCAAAAGCCTACACAGGATGATAGGTTTGAAATTATTGCGCGATAACACAAGAGCAAAGCGTTTACTTTCACCAAACGCGAAAACTCATGATTTGTAATCGACAACCCGCTCTTAGCATCATGCTGAACTTGTTTCGGCATCCAGATCAAAGAACCGCCTGACGCTTGCTTAGAGACTCTTACCGCTGCGAAGAGCTGTTCTTCGTTGCCAGTCCAGGATCATGAATCCTTCCTTTCCTGAGACCCAAGCCCAAATCCTTGCCAGAAACGTGCCAGATGACGCGTAGGGAGCAAGACAGTCATTCCGTAGAGCGTGCCCTGAAAAGCTTGCCCCAATATGTACCTGTTTGG
>JAFGAP010000100.1 GCA_016933635.1 Kosmotogaceae bacterium | reverse complement strand
TTAAATAGCGCTCTTCACGCCTGATTATTTGAGATTATTGTTGTAAATCATTCGCACACGATATGCAATCAACTGCTTAACCTGAAGAATAATGTATGATGATGCTTCAATACACTAGACCAACTGAACTTTAGTACAATTCTTATTATGAAAATTCCTGACTTTCTTTTCAAGCTTTAAGATTTATTGTTGTTGGTCTTGCAGACTAATTAATCATGACTAAGGCGGCAATTGGACAGTGTATAAATCTCTTTGAAGCCGGAGATTTGAAGAATATACTTGTTTCTATGAAGTCACCTATGACTTCGATTGGAGATGAGCAGATGAGAAAAGTGTCATTCTTTATTGGAGTTTTGGTTTTAGCCTTGATTTTGACTTCCTGTTTCCCCGGTTCATTCCCCAGAGTACCAAGAACAGTTCTAATAGATGACTCTCATAATAGCAGGATTGACGCCGCAGCCTCCGTTGAACTAGAAAATTTCATTCAAGCTTTCAAGGATAAGGGTTATACGGTCGATCTTTCATCTGAAGAGGGGTTCTCTCCTGAAGAGTATGGCATAGTTGTCGTCGTAGCTCCCCAGACTTTCTACTCGGTGGACGAGATGATTGAACTAAACACTCTCTTGAGCAAGGGAGGAAAAGTCCTGTTATTAGGTGAGTACTACTCATATTATGACAGTGCTCCACTAAATGCTGTAGCCTCTTACCTCGAAGTAGGAATCCAATTCAACAACAATCTTCTGCATGACAATACTAACAATTATGATGGAAATAATATCTGGATAACAACGACGAAGTTTAACACTCATCCTCTAACTGCCGGTTTGAACAAGATCGCATTGATAGCCGCGTCATCTTTGAATACATCCGGAGAGACGCAGACAGTTGCATATGCAGAGCCCACTACATACGTACCGCTATATGTATCGTCCCGAGATTCCCTATCCGGTGTAGTATCGGGAGTCGATCTTGCCGCTTCCGAATTCTCTAGTCAGATTACCATTGTAGTCCCGCTTGTTGCAGCGGCTTCAGTCGGTTCGGGAAAGATAGTAGCTATTGGAGACGTTAATATTTTCTCAGATGACTTATGGGATTACATATCCGGAGATTTCATTGATATATTTGATAACAGGAAGTTACTGGAAAACATTATTGACTGGTAATTGGAAGCTCTACCACTTCTGAAAAGCTTCCAATATGGAAAACAAAGCGGGCTTAGCCCGCTTTGTTGATTCTTCTACTCAATTCTGATTGCTCTAGATTATCAAAGGCTCTTGTGGCAGAACCACCAGTCGTAGCAGCCTTCCTTGCCCTTTCTCTCTTCTGCAGTCTTGACGTCCGCTGCAGGGGGAATAATTACGTGATCTCCAATGATTTCGTTGTTTGGCCAATCGGCTGGAATTGCAACTCCATTCTTGTCGGCAACCTGGAAGCCTTTTACCATTCTAAGTATTTCGTCCATGTTTCTTCCAAGCTCCTGCGGATAATACAGTATGGCCCTTATCTTTCCCTTCGGATCGACAATGAATACTGCCCTTACCGTGTTTGTCCCCTTCGCGGGATGGATCAAACCAAGAGTCATACCCACTTCGCCCATTTCATCGGCGATTATCGGGAACTCGATCTTCACTCCAAGGGTTTCTTCTATCCATTCGGACCACTTTATGTGAGAGAAGACCTGATCGACGCTAAGGCCCACGAGTTCACAGTTGAGCTCTCTAAACTTATCATATCTATTCTGAAATCCAACAAACTCAGTTGTGCAAACCGGTGTAAAGTCCCCCGGATGGCTGAACAAAACAAACCACTTGCCTTTGTATGCTTCTGGAAGGTTGAGTACACCGTGAGTTGTTTTCACTTTCATTTCAGGAAAATCTTCACCGATCAAAGGAATTCTTTTCTCCATAAAACACCTCCATATTTATAATCATTCTAAGTATACACATTTCAATTATAGTGTTGCCCTTTTGATTTGTCAACCATACGAAAAAAAGAGGGCTCAGAGCCCTCTTTTTATGACTTCAACAGAGTAGGTAGGGTGTCTCTTCTCCATCTGGATAGATGTATGAACTAACTACTCTGTAATCTGGAAAACTTGTTTCCAGCGCTCCCGAGATCAACGATAGGTACTCGTTGATCCTTGGCACTACTTCTTCGAAAGAGCACGAACCTTTGAGAGCCATAATCTGAACTTCAATCGTGTCTTCCGTCTCGGCTCTCATATTAAGCGTGTCACCTTGGGCTCCCAGAAGCAACTTTTTTGAGAGCGTCTCAAGTATCTTCTTTAAAGCCTCCGTGGATCTACTTTCAGAAACAGCATACGTCAAATCACACACAATATACATGGCGCTCCCTCCTTCGTTTGGTTTCTTTGATTCTGTTCATAACTAACATAGGAAGGTACCAGATGTAGATCCTGATTTCTGGAAAAGCCGTTTTTGAAAGACCATTTGTAACTTCAACTACAAAGTGATCAGCCCATTCAAATTATTATACCTCAAAGACTGTCAACCTTAATTAACGCATCAGAGTTTGCAATGTGTCACTACCTACTTTCTTGCGAATTATTAATGTAAAATGTAAAGAACAGGGGTGAATAAGATGATTTACA
>JAFGAP010000099.1 GCA_016933635.1 Kosmotogaceae bacterium | reverse complement strand
TCCATGAATGCGGGTGTAGCTCAGTTGGTAGAGCATCAGCTTCCCAAGCTGAGGGTCGCGGGTTCGAGTCCCGTCGCCCGCTCCATTTATTTGACTTCGTATATTGCTAGAATCGCTTCTCCGAGTTTTCGAAACTCCTTTAAACTGAGATCTAGGTCGCGTTCTAAAGTTTCTCCCAATCCGGCGATGCCAGCTCTAATAATGGGTTCAAAAGTAATGTGGAGTTCATTGACCAAGCCCAACTTTGCAAAGTGATCGAAAGTCTGTGCGCCGCCAATCAGGCACACCTCATAGTACCCCTTTCTTTCCAGATCTTCTAGAAGTTCTTCCGGGCTTGACGATGTGAAGATAAGGTTTGCGGATGGTCTGTAAGAGTTTGGATTTTTCGTCAATACTATATTGAGTCTGTCAGGAAGGGCCCTCCCAATGGCTTCGTGGGTCTTCCTTCCCATTATCACTGTGCCGATTCTTGAGGTAAGGGATTTGAAGTAGCTTTTGTCTTCTCTTGATGTCCACTCGGTTTTGTCGTCTTCGGATAGTGAGATCTTTCCATTCAACGTACTTGCAAAAACGGCGATAACTTTCAGTTTGAGCACCTCCCAACTGACAATGTCCTTAATCTTCATTTTATCTTTTTTTGACTCTCCTAACAATGTCAAAGAGTTACTTTGATCAAGATATGTTATTCTTCTTTAGATGGGAGTGTGAAAGAGATTAAGAGGATTGCCTGGAGGATTTCACTTTTCTTTGTGATCTTGATGGTGGTTTCATGTAGTAATAACACAAATTACACGGTCTCGATAAAGCAGATTGACTGTGAAGGTTCAATATGCAATCTAAGACTGGAGATTTCTGAGACCGGGCCTACTCTTCCGGAATTCCTAATCACTCTGGATCGACCTCCTGTAGATGGAAGTGATGGGATTAGAGCCAAAGGAACAGAGACTTCAATAGATCTTAAGGAAGAAGGAAGCCACACAATTTTCGTCACTTTGGTTGAGGGAAAGAGATTCTTAAGTACTCCTGTTTCAGAGAAGGTGATCATAAATCTAGATCCTCCCGATGCCCCTGTTGTCAACTGGAGTCTTTCTCAAGGAGAGCTCGAACTTTGTCTTCGAAGCGATAGTTCCGATTCGGAAACTGACTACCGCATTCTTGTCAATGGTGTCTTGCAAAGCTCGACTCACGGAACATTTTCATTTCCCGTTGAGCGAGATGCGCATTATATTATTCAGGCCTTTTCATTTGATGGTAATCTAAGTTCTAAACCCTCAATTATTGATCTCTGGCTTTCGGAAGATTTTGCTCCCAAAGTAGAATTCTCTTCTGCTCTCCCTTCTACGAGTGACGCAATTGACATTGCTATAAGCGATGACTGGGATAGAACAGACGAGCTTTTGATAAGGGCCTTCCTTGAGGAGAGTAATATTCTTTTACTCTTTGATGGAGACAGGTTGATTCCTGAGATACCCCTTCCCGAGGGTAAAAGCACTCTTGTTGTTCAGGTTGTTGATTCATCGGGAAACGTGGCCGAAGAAAAGAGGGAGCTGAGGATAATTAGAAGGACCGCAGTCGACATTCCAGAATTATACATTGAAGAAGGCACGATAAGGAACGCGAGATGGACAACACCAAAGGGCATGGTTGAACTTCAGAGATACAGGGATGGCGAATGGATAACACTGTCCAGCCACAGTTCGGAAGAGGGGTCATCAATAATAGCAAAGGATAGTATTTCTGAAAATGGTGACCTTTACCGAATTGTTGTCACCTCTGATAATGAGAAGTACATGCCTTCGATTCCGGTTTTTGCAAAGGAAAGTCTGTTCAGGAGATTCAGTACTGAGTTTATATCGTCATTTCTCGGAATGGATGCCCTGCTCGTTGGCGGTAATGACTACAGGTTCTACGGAAATATCGTCGTTCGAGACAATACTGTCATGAGAGTTGAATCGGGTACGTCTCTTACGATTCCAAGGGGAAACACTCTGCTAGTTAGCGGTGTTCTTGATCTGGAAGGGTGGAAGGATAGAATAAAAGTGAATCCCGGTGGTTCCTCGGGAACAATAGAAGTAACAAATAACGGGGTTCTTATTGCCAGGAGCGTCGATTTCAACAACTCAACTATATCAATTGAAAACGCTGCCGTTGTGGTGTTTGAGGATTGTACCTTGTCGGGAGACTTGAAGATTGGCGGAGCCAGAACGATTCAAATATACAACAGCCACTTCAGCGGAGAAATGGAAATTGAGAACGTTCGAGAGCTCCTGGTTCATCAAAGCGGTTTCTCTGGAGACGGTCTGGTTCTGAGTGGTTTGGGTAAGGTTTTCTTTTCTAGAAGTACGGTGCGATTCCATTCAGTTGAAGTAGTAGATTCGAGACTTGAAGCATTTGAATCACTTTTCGAAACCGATGGTTTCATTGTTGACAACACATCTCATATGTTGATGACAAGAGGGGCTTTGATAGAAACCAAAATCACCGTGTCCGGTGCCTCATCTGTTCACATCGAAGAAGCCAATTTGATGGAGAAAATCAAGATAGAACTGAGCGAGCTTTCAAGGCTCAGTTTGCAGAAAGACTTGGAAGGATCGATCGAAATAGTTTCGGACGAAAAGTCGGCAATAAAGGTATTCTGAAATGCGAATGAAGTTTCGTGATTTTGATCCTCACGTTCTAGAGGCTTATGATTTTGATTTCTCTTCTCAAAACGCGCGCATCAACCATGGTACGGTTCTGCTATCTTGGTTCGTGGAACCTCCCAAAGGTTCAAGAAAGGTACTCGAACTGGGTTCAGGAAGCGGTGCGATTTCCATATATATGGCCAAAACCTTTGGACTTGAAGTGACTGGAGTCGAAGTTGATGCAGAACTACACACAGACGCATTAAAGAATGCTTATTTGAACGGAGTAGAAGATCTCACAACATTTATCAACTGTGACATAGATGAATATGTGGCAAATAACAGGAAAGAGGTATTCGATATGATAGTCTCAAATCCTCCACATTTTCTTCATTCCGGTGTGGAGAGTCCCGATGACAAAAGAAACAGGGCAAGGAGAATCAATCTGGAATTGGCCATGGTCTTTGCTTCTGCAACAAGTAAATTGCTTAAGAATAGAGGAGCTTTCTTTTTTTTGCTCCATCCGAGGGATCTAACGAAATGGGTACGCCTGCTTGAGGATTTAAAGCTTGGAATCCACAAGATGCGTTTTGCACATGGGTCAATGGAAAGACAGGCACAATTAGTCCTAGTGAGCGGGAGAAAGAGTTCATCTTCTGAAATTGTTGTAGAACCTCCCATAAGGATGAGGTGAAGTTATGTTCATCAGTATAGAAGGGATTGATGGATGCGGTAAGACGACTCAGATCAAACTTTTGGCGGAGTATATGAGTCAATTAGATGTAGAATTCACGATTGTCAGGGAACCTGGAGGCACAAAGGCCGGTGAGGAGATAAGAGATATACTTCTTCATAAAGAGTATCATCTGTACTCTGAGTCTGAGCTTCTGCTCTTCATGGCGGCACGTGCTCAGATAGTTAGGGAGGTCATAAGGCCTGAGCTTGAGAAGGGCAAAACGGTGATTGCCGATAGATTCATGGATTCATCGGTTGCGTATCAAGGAGTAGGCAGACGGTTGGGCAGAGAAATAGTTCAAGCTATGAACTCGTTTGCAGTAGGAGAAACCGTTCCCGATATTACCTTGTACATTGATGTACCGGCCGATGTAGCAATTTCCCGGATGAGAAAGGAAAGGAAAAATGATAAAATAGAGATGGAGAGTTTAGATTTCTTCGAAAGAGTAAGAAAAGGATATGAGAAACTGATTTGTGAGAATCGCAAGAGATTTGTTGTAATAGATGGGAAACAATCTGAAGAGAGAGTACAGGCTGATATCAGGAAGTCATTGTCGGTTTTGTTTGATGAGAAAAAACCAAATGGGAGGTGACTAGAATGTACTTCGACAAGTTTTCTGAAGGTGCTGCGCAGGTTTTCGTGACAGCCCAGGACGAGGCGAGAAGTCTCGGCCACCCTTATGTTGGAACTGAACACCTCCTTCTAGCGATCATTAAGGTTGAAAATGAGCAAACAACTAGGATTCTGAGAAACTACTCGATTACATACGAGAGAATCTCCAGAGAAGTAACTTCGATGGTTGGGACAAATGTTCATCAATCTGTAGTAGGGGCCCCGCAAATGACTCCCAGAGCACGCAGAGTCATTGAATTGGCAAATGATGAATCTAAAATGCTGGGTCAAGATAAGATTGATGTGGAACACATAATGCTCGGAATCGTTCGCGAAGGAGAGGGCATAGCTGCCCATATATTGAAACAGATGGGAGTAAACTTATCTCAGCTAAGAAGGGAGATTATTGAGAACATAACTGGGGACTGGGAAGAAGGCGGAGAACAGCCCGAGAATGTTTTTGTTCAACAGAGTTCCACAATGAGCTCCGCAATTAAGCAACTCGAAGGGTTTGGCACCGATCTCACTGCCATGGCAAAGGCGGGTAAACTTGATCCGATAGTTGGCAGGGAGATTGAAAGGCAGAGATTAATGGAGGTTCTATCTAGAAGAAAGAAGAACAACCCTGTCTTGATTGGTGAACCCGGTGTTGGGAAGACTGCTATTGTTGAAGGTCTGGCGCAGATGATTGTAGATGAAGAGGTTCCTGAAACGCTTAAGAACAAGGCAATATTCGCGCTCGACGTTGCTTCTCTTATAGCCGGGACTAAGTATAGAGGTGAGTTTGAGAAGAGACTGAAGAAACTGATTCACGTGGTCAAGTCTAATGGAAATATAATTCTCTTTATCGATGAGGTTCACACGATTGTTGGAGCAGGTTCTGCGGAAGGTGCGGTAGATGCTGCTAATATTCTGAAACCAGCTCTGGCGAGTGGAGAAATAAGGTGCATAGGTTCAACCACTCCTGATGAGTACAGGAAGTACATCGAGAAAGATGCCGCATTGGAGAGAAGATTTCAAAAGATATATGTGACAGAACCTACTCCAGAACAGTCCGTGGAGATTCTTAAAGGAATTAGGCATAAATATGAGCTCCACCATAAAGTACGCTATACGGAAAAGGGTTTGGAGGCAGCGGTAACTCTATCACACAGGTATGTGTCTGATAGATTTCTTCCGGATAAGGCCATTGATATTATTGATGAGGCCGGTTCCCGAGCTCGGTTGAAGAAGCTTACGATACCGGATGAGCTTAAGAAAATGCAGGGCGACATTGAGGTCCTCAAGATAAAGAGAGAGACCGCTGCTGCCGATCAGGAGTATGAAAAGGCCGCTCAACTCAAAGAAAAGGAGCGTTTAATACAGCAGAAGTATAGAGATGGGTATAATGAATGGAGGAACAGAGTAGACTCTGAGATCGTCACGCTCGATGATGATGAAGTTGCCGAAATAGTTTCCAACTGGACCGGAATTCCGCTTAGAAAACTTGAGGAAACTGACAGCGAAAAGCTTCTTACTCTTGAGAATGCTCTACATGAAAGAATTGTCTCTCAAGATGAGGCCATTTCCGCAGTTGCTAAGTCGATAAGGCGTGCAAGAAGCGGGCTAAAGGATCCCCGTAGACCGATTGGTGCCTTTTTGTTCCTCGGACCGACGGGAGTTGGGAAGACTGAGTTGGCCAAGGCCCTTGCGGAATATCTCTTTGGCGATGATAAGGCTCTCGTGAGATTTGACATGTCGGAGTATATGGAGAGATTCTCGGTCTCCAGGTTAATTGGAGCTCCTCCAGGTTATGTGGGTTACGATGAGGGTGGGACTTTGACTGAGAGAATCAGGAAGAGACCCTTTTCAGTGATCCTGTTCGATGAGATTGAAAAAGCTCATCCTGATATCTTCAACATTCTGCTTCAGATAATGGACGATGGAAGGCTCACCGATTCCCAGGGAAGACAGGTCGATTTCAGGAACACGATTGTCATAATGACGAGCAACCTGGGCGGGGAGTTCATAAACAAGACAAAGTCATCAATTGGATTTGTAGAGTCGAGTCGCGAAGAAAAAGAATACGAAGCGATGAAAACCTCTGTTCTAGAGGAGGTAAAACGTACTTTCAGGCCGGAATTTCTTAACAGGCTCGATGAAGTTGTGGTTTTCCATCAGCTCACAAAGGATCAAATAATGACGATCATCGATATTCTTATGAACGACATGAGAAAGAGACTCAAGGAGAAGCATCTGAAGTTGATACTCTCAGAGGCTGCTCAGGAGTTCCTCGTTGAAGAAGGGTTTAATCCCGTGTATGGTGCCCGGCCGCTAAAAAGGGCCATACAGAAGTATGTTGAAGACCCTCTTTCCGAAGAATTACTTAGAGGGAGATTTCAGGACGGTGATCTGATTACGGCTGAAGTGGAAAATAGGATTCTGATCTTCAAGAAGAAAAAAGATGAGAAGACTGAAGTGAAGGCCATTACCTAGATTCATTGATCGGCGAGGTTTCGGGGGGCATTACTGGCCCCCCTTTTAAAATACAAACGGAGGTGTATCTCCTCCGTATAATACGGAGACGTTCTAGATGAAGAAGAAAAGAAGCTTTGTCTGCGATGTATGCGGTTATGAATCGCCTGCTTGGTTTGGTCGTTGCCCTTCATGTCATGAGTGGAACACTGCAATATCATTCGTTAGCGAAGAAGATAGAGACGAGAAGATTTCTGTTGCAGATATAGAAGTAAGACCGCTTTCGCAAATCGACACGAGTGAATCATCTCGAGTTGACACGGAAATTGAAGAACTCAATAGATCACTTGGAGGTGGAGTCGTTCCGGGAAGCGCGGTTCTGATCAGCGGGGAGCCTGGCATAGGTAAATCGACACTGATGCTCCAACTCGCGGCTTTGATTGCTGGAGAAAGGCCCGTTCTGTATATATCGGCTGAGGAATCTGCGCGTCAGATAAAATTGAGAGCGGAAAGGCTCAAAATCCAAAGGAAGGAGCAGATAGAAGTAGTATCTGCCACCGAGATAGACTTTCTGGGATCTTTGGGTATTGAAAAGTACGGCATGATTATCGTAGACTCGTTGCAGACAATAAAGATGTCTTCTGTACCTTCTTTGCCTGGTTCTGTAGTGCAGGTCAGGGAGTGCGCTAACATGTTGGTTTCTCTTGCAAAATCATCTGACGTTCCCGTCTTGATAGTGTCACACATCACGAAGGGAGGTCAAATCGCTGGGCCAAAACTTGTAGAACACCTTGTAGATACGGTGTTGTACTTCGAATCTAGTAAGACTGGCTTCAGATTCTTGAGAACCATCAAGAACAGATTTGGGCCTTCCGATGAAATTGCCGTCTTCGAAATGACTTCGGAAGGCCTCAAAGAGGTTCCCGACATAAGCAGCCTGTTTGTCGAGGACTACATTAGTGCCCCAGGAAATGTCGTTTCGGCAATCTATGAGGGTTCCCGAGCTTTCTTGATAGAGGTGCAGGCATTAGTCTCAAAACCCGTTTATGGTACACCCAGGAGACTCGCCTCGGGGATACCTCTTGAAAGGCTTCTTCTTGTGACCGCGGTGCTAACAAAAAGGGCGGGAATTCCTCTAGACAGCCTAGATCTCTATTTGAACGTGGCGGGAGGATTACAGATAGAAGATACTGGCGTCGATCTAGCGATTGCAGCGGCTCTGATTTCTTCATATACAGATACTTCAATACCCGAAGGCATAGCTTTCTTTGGTGAGATAGGCCTTGACGGTACCGTGCGCTCAGTTTCTTCGGCGGAGAAAAGAATCGATAGGGCTAAAAAATCATCCTTCATGACAATAGTTGCACCGGAAGGAAGAAATGGTATAAAAGGTGTAAAGCAACTCCTAAAAATCATCGGAGGTATGAAGAGTGGAAAGGAGTGAATTGATAGAAAAAATCAAAAAAATCGCCCCTGGAACGCCCCTTCGTCATGCTCTTGATGATATTCAAGATGCCAGCGTGGGTGGATTGCTGTTCTTTGTTGACGACTACAAAAAATACAGTCAGTTAATGCAGATAGGATTCCTTCTGAACTGTCAATTCAATCCGAACAAACTCTACGAACTGGCAAAGATGGACGGGGCTATTGTAGTTGACGACGACCTTACAACAATTGTAGGCGCAAATGTCCAGTTGATACCGGATCACACGATTCCAACAAACCAGACAGGGATGAGACACAGGGCAGCAGAGAGGATGGCTAAAGAGACAGGTAGGATGCTTGTTGCGGTTTCAAAGAGAAGAAATACGATGACGATCTTTCTAGGCGATTACGTCTACACTCTGAGCAGCGTTGAGACTCTCACTTCTAAGATCACTCAGACGATAAGGACAGCCGAGAAGTACAAAGAGGCATTCATTGAGGCTTTACAGGGTATTGAGTTCATGGAAAGAGCCGGCTCTCTTACTCTTTTCGACGTTGTAAAGACAATCCAGAAAGGGCTTATGGTTGCTCTTATCTGTGAGGAAGCAGAATTCACTATAGCCGAATTAGGTAACCATGGTAGATTTCCTGCAATGCAGCTTTCGGAGATCCTTGTCAATGTTAATGAGGAGATTGAGAGCCTGATCCTCGACTTTTGCGGGGAGTTATTGGATCAAGATAGCTTGGAGGAAGTCTTTGAAAAGATGAGGAGTCTTGGAGAGAAGGAGATAAGTAGTTTCGGAGTGATATTGAGAAATCTAGGCTACGACATTAATACCGCTTCTCAGGCGGTTGAATACTTCATCCGATCGAGGGGGATACGTTTTGCCAGACACATTCCCAGAATTCCTTTGCAGGTTGCCATCAATTTGGGCAAGGAGTTTGGTACATTTTCTAATCTCCTTGAAAGCAGCGAAGACGAGCTCAAAGACGTCGACGGAATCGGTGAGAAACGAGCTTCGGCAATAAGACATGCTATAGATGTCTACAAGAAATCGGGAGAGATCACAATTCCAGGTTTCTGAGCCCCTTCGATATTTCCCTAAGCTCTTTCCTCGATATCCGTTGAGGCACTCCCTTGTCAAGAATCAACTCTCCGGAATTCCAGACTTTCTCAAACGATGTATCGAAAGAGGATTTAAGAACCAGCTGCAGGGTTATCGGCAAATTCATATCGAACTTCTCTAGATCAAGCGATGATTTGGACAGAATAAGGTCTGCAGAGTAACCCTCTTTGAGTACTCCAGAACGTTTTCCAAAAAACCTCTGAAAGAGTTTGTAATTATTGTCAAATAGCGTCTTTCTTATCTCGTAGTCGATGACTGAATTGTCAAAACCTCTGTGGTAACGTTCAGTGAGAATTACCTCTTTTGCTTCTCCAAGGATATCCGGTCCCACAAATCCCGTGCCAAGACAAACTTGCATACCTCGACCAAGCAAATCGGCGATATTTGGCTGAAAAGTGCCGGCATACATCTCCGATCTCAAAGACTTTGTGACGAAAATTCTTCGAGAAGAGATTATGTCCATATCTGTCTCACTGAGGTTTCCACCGTAGATAACACCACACTCGGGGATCAAAATCCCATTCTTCAGAAGCCTTTCTACAAGGCTTTCTCCCCACCTGAATAGACAGATTTCATTCTCCCGCTTCATGTCGAAGATGAACAGATTGAGATTCATTCCCTTCTCATAAAGACCTCTTAGCTTGAGAAGAGCTTCCTCTCCAAAGGTTGCGAGATTGCTAACATAAACCATCGGACAAAACGAGGAATCTCTGGTTACGTTTTCCCAACGACCTCCGATCACATCCATCGTGTCTTCAGTCAAAACCGGGCCGATAGCAAGATATACACCGTACTTGGCAGCAATCTCCCTATATAGTTCTGGATCTACATTGGGATGATCGACAACTGGACCGCTAATGGCAACTGAACCGCTTCTAATTGCCTTCATTACGGCTAACTCAGCCGAAAGTCTAACCAGCTCGGCATTAACCTCTTTTCTTCCCAAATTAAGTAAGGCACTGAAAAAATCGATCTCAGTTCTTTCACCTTTCAGGAGTCTGATTGGATATGAGGAAATGCTTGAGTAGATACTGTAATGAGCGTTAAAGAATGACGGTAAGAGAATACCTTTTTCGCCGTCGATGATCTCTTCATCTTCTTGGATACTGTATTCTCTTCTCGGGCCGACGAAAGTGATTTCCCCGTCCTCAAATCTAACCAAAGCATCATCCACAAGAGGGTTCTTTAGATCATTTGTGAATGCCAAAACGTTAGTTACGATCATCTGGAACCACCTCTTCTTGATTTCAAATAAGATCTGATAACGTACGTCTCGAAACTAAAAAGTTTGGGAATGATTTTGAGTCGCTTTCCAGGTTCTCGAACCACTCTGTAAAGCCATTCAAGGCCGGCTCGTTGCATCCATAAAGGTGCCCTTTTGAGATCACCAGAAACCACGTCAAAAGACCCACCGACACCCATCAATATCTTCGCCTGGAGTCTCTCAGCATTCTCTGCAATCCAAAGCTCCTGTCTTGGAACACCCATACCGACAAACAAAATATCTGCAGATGAAGCGTTTATTTCCGAAACGATTGTATCACTTTCTTCTTGCGTGAAAAAGCCACTGTGATACCCGACGATGTCTATTAGTGGAAATCTTTGTTTTAGTTTTTCGGTAGTCTTTGTTACAACGGTTTCTTTCGATCCCAGAAGGAATATGCGTAATCCCTTTTCAGAGGAGAGTTCGCAGAGCTTAAGCATCAAGTCGATACCCGGAACTCTTTCAAGGTTCCTTTTGGAAATTAGCTTAATTGCTTTGAGTACTCCGCTACCGTCAGGAACAACGTAATTCACTTTGTGTAAAGCTCTGCAATACTCCTCGTTGTGAATATATTCGTAAGCAATCAAAGCGTTTATAGTAAGGACATGTGATCTAACTCCCGATTGTGTTCGTTGAATGAGTTCATTTGCTGCAGAAACTAGATCCTTCTCTTCCAATTCGAAATCTAAGAATCTCAAACGAACACCTCCACATTTCATTAAAACACAAAGAACAGGATTTTCAACGAAAAGAGGAAGGCTCAGCCTTCCTCTGGTGCCGAGGGCGGGAATCGAACCCGCACGGGGCTCTCAACCCCAGCGGATTTTGAGTCCGCCGCGTCTGCCAGTT
>JAFGAP010000098.1 GCA_016933635.1 Kosmotogaceae bacterium | reverse complement strand
TCAACTTGAAGCTAATAAACTCTCTTATAATCGCGAAAGAAAAGGAGAATTTTCGAGGAAATGAGCTTTCCTCTTATTTCAAAGGTTACCTCCTCCCGCTTTATAAAGACTTCGGCGGGGAATTATTTCTAAAGTGTCAAGGCATTCTCGATAGACTTGGAATAGATAGCTCGATGGTAGAGTTCTACATCTCCAACACTTCGGAATTCAACTGCAGCTCGATAAACATACCCGACAAGGCTAAACCGGACATCATAGTGATCAACAGGGGACTGCTCGAAAAGCTATCTCTTGAAGAGATGGAGTTTGTCATCGGTCACGAAATAGGCCACATACTCTTCGGCCATTCTTACGTCACCAAAGCGATCCAGTATGTATATCCCGAATATGAAAAGCTCCCTCCATTTCTCATGAAGCTCTATGAAGTCTGGAGAAAACTGGCCGAGATATCATGCGACAGGATCGGATTACTGGCCTGCAATGATTACGAAGTCTCCATAAGAGCACTTTTCAAGCTCTCTTCGGGTCTTGAAGACAACTACTTCAATCTCACAACTGAGAATATGCTCAGCATTACCGAGAAGGCCTTCGAAGAGATGAAAGAGAACCCAAGTTATCTAAATATCTCTCATCCGGCGAATCCCCTGCGAATAAAAGCGATAAAGGCTTTCTATAATTCCGAGAGCTGGAAGAGGATAAGCGAAGGAAAAGATGTAGATAAAGACGAATCACTGGAAAAGGAGATGGAGAACATAAAGAGCCATATACGAAGGGCTCCGCTAAATGAGCTAGAGACGCTTGAGTTGCAGTTTATCTCTTCGGCAGGACTGATACTTATGTTATCCGACAAGGAGGAAATAGAAGAGAAGGAACACAACTACCTAATAAACATCGTTTCCGAATACATTCACTGGCCCCAGGAATATTTCTCTACACTCGCAAAGGGCGACGTAGTCAAGAAGATGCAAGAAGCCGTGAAAACGATAAAGGAAAAGGCGCCCTGGAAGACAAGACAACTGGCGGGAAAACTCCTCCCCATAATAATCAGAGATAACAAACTCCACGACAACGAGGTAAACATTTATATCAAAATATGCGTAGAAGAACTGGGAATAAACATTTCAGAAGTCGTTGACATGATTCTGGCAGGAATAAGGCAGATGTACAGCCCGCTTTCGTGATGCTTATTGCATTATAGATTCGATTATACGGGAGGCAGCGTATGAAAGAGAGTGCGAGGGAGATAAAGACTTCGATCCTGAGCAAGTTGAAGGAAGAGGAAAGAAAAAGGTATGAGCAGGTATTCGATTCGGATGACTTCAGCCAGGCCGCCTTCGAGGAGAAATACCTCCCACTTCTAATGTCGAGCGTCGAGTTTCTCCCCCGCCTCCTCTCTTCGCTTCTGGCGTGTATCGCGATCGACTCTCTGCCCAAAAAGAGAGAGGAATTGCTCGTCGCTTATCTTAGAACGTGGCGACCGGAAGATGTGATCTCCTTCCACAAGCTCTTCTACAAAGATAGGAAACTCCTTCCCGAATACGGAGAACTCGGAAAGATCGCTCTCTTCGAAACGCTTGCGGACAAAGAAGTCTCGACAGCCTTGAACCAGTTGAGAAAGCTGAGAAATATTAGCGCCCACAGCGCTCTCCACATTCACATCGAGAACTTCATAAACATAATCAGAGAGTGGAATATAAGCAGGCAGTTCAACGAAAAGTTGGAAGAATGGAAGGAGAACCCTTCAGTCGAAGCTATAAGAGAGATACTCTCTCAGGTAAGACAAAAGCTCGGAAAGACGATAGACGATATCGAAAAGATACTGGAGGACTCCCCTTTCACCCTCACCGCGGAAGGCGAACCGGCAATCAGGACCTCCGGAAGGGAGATAAGGCTCTCACCTCTCTTCACCGGAAAGCCTGACGGATACACCCTGGACCTGAAGACATACTTGAAAAAGGGAGAGGAGAAATGCACCTACACAAACGGCATAGATGAAGAACTGGAAGTATCGCAGGAGATAAACAGATACATAGACGTGGCCATAAAGCTCCGGGTCGAAGATATGAACTACACGGGAACTCTCCTGAAGATAGGTTACCAGATATATAAGAGCAATAACAACAAATACTCGGTCCGTCTCGAAATCAGGAGAGAAGAAGAAACCGTAAAGACACTCTGGCTCGAGGAGGAAACAGGAGAGGCCGAAATAGATGGCATTGCCGAAGGAGAGTACACAGTCCAGGCAGTGGTTGTGAAAAAAGGTGAAGAAAAGAATTATGAATCTGCAAAAGCAAAAGAGAAGACGGCGCTGGAAAAGGCCTATGCAAGCGCGAGATTCAGGATCGAAGAGATAAACCCTGGTAAGGCCGAAATAAAAAGGATACACGACATTCCAGGCATGACCCTCCTCGAGAACAGAGAAGATGAACTGAAGATAGAGATAAGAAACACGGGAAACACGAAGCTCGAGATAAAAGTCGGCCTCGAAGGGTACGACGAGGAACACTTCGAAATGACCACGCTCGAAGAGAAGCTGGAACATTACCAGGACAAAACCGTATTCCTCAAGATAAAGGCCATAAGGACCGAGAGCAACACGAGGGAATACAGCCTCGGCCTTGTGAAGGTTAGCTGCTGCGAGGGAGAGACGAGGTCAAACAGCCCCATTCACCTGAAGATAGAGAAGAACTTCAACCCGGGCGGATTCATAGACAGGAAGGAACAGCTAGACAGGGCAGGAGAAGAGCTCGACCCTCAGAGGAGGGGAGAGGGGATAAGGACCATCTGGGTAAGCGGAGAGGCGGGACAGGGCAAGACGAGGTTCATGAGAAGGCTCGAAGAGCTCTTCGACGACAAATGCGCGGTCGTGACGCTCTCCTGGGAGCTTGAGAAGGAAGTGGATATAGTCTCCTTCGCGGAGCGACTTACAGAAGAGCTCGGCAAAAGGCTCGGCTGGAAGACAGCGGCCATGAACAGGCTCGAGGGATTCAGACCTCAGAGAAGAGAGGAAATAGAGGAAGGCGCGAGGCTGGCTGTCAAAGCTATAAGCTCCTTGGCGAAGGGAAAGAATGAGAAAGTGCTCCTTCAGATAGACGACGCTCACAAAGTGACGACGACAGACGAAGGAAGCCATTTCATGAAGAAACTGATAGAGAGTATGAAAGAGGAGAGGAAAGATATAGACGTAAGGTGCTTCATATACACCAGGAAGGCCCGTGGGCTTGGCTTTGTCGGAGAGAACAGCCTCGAACCCTTCGAGAGCGCGCAGGACAGGATAGAGCTTATGGAACTGAAGGAAGGTGCGGTGGAGGAGAGCCTCTTCGAAAACGCGGAAGAACTCGTCTGGGGGATACTGACGGACGTATTCAAACCGGAGGAGTTCGAGAACATAAGGGACGACTTCAGAAGACTCCTGGCGAGAAAGTCCGGGGGAAACCCCTTAATACTGCAACTGCTTCTGGAGAGATACTTCAAAGAGGGAGCGATAAGCTGGGACGGAGAGAAGTGGATAGTAAGAGAGAGTAAAGAAAAGCTGGGAGCCGTGATCCCCGAAGGCGAGAAGCTGAAAGAAAGACTCATAATCGACAAACTGCACTCTTACAGGGGCGACGGTAAGAAACTCATACACCTGCTCGGGATGCTCGTAGTCGTCAAAGAAAGAGACCTGAAGATAAACGGGATAGGAGAGGCGACGGTAATAGAGCTTGAAGGCAGGATACTCGAGAAGGGCGAAGACGGCTACACCTTCTCTCACAACCTGTACTCCGAGTACTGGGAGGAGGAGATAGGAGAGAGGGCCTTAGGAGAGAGAGAAAAGATAGAAAAGCTTGAGAGAATGCTAGACAACGATTGGGGAGAGGGGTACAGAGAGAAACTGTGGAGATACATCTCTCTCGAAGAAGAAGCTGGAGAGAGACTGAAGAGCGAGAGGGAAGAGCTTGAAGAAGAGACGAAAGAACTGAGAAGGACGCTGTACACAGAAGGGCTCAGCGAAGAAAGGCTTAGGGAGCTGAACGACAGCAGGGCAGTACTCGAGGCGATTGGAGAGCTTAGCGAGAAGGGCTGGAAGAACAGAGTAACTGACTTCAGAGGAGACATACGCTACGGTTACTGGCTTATGGGCACTAGAGAGAAGATAGAGGAGGAAGGCGAGGAGAAAGACACGGCGCTTGAAGTGATATCACTGGTTGCGGGAGTGATAAACGACATTGGAGACAGTCAGCCAGATGCTCTGTACAGCCTCGAGTTCATACAGGACGGGGAATACGTAGTCGAGAAGATCTTCGAGAGGGGAAAGGAGAGGTTAGAAGAGACGGGCAGAATAGTACCTCAGGCGATATTTACGATAGCGAGCGCGATGGTGAACAGGGGTAACCCGAAGGCCGCGAGGTATTACGAAAAGGCGATAGAGGTGTACGACAGACTGCTTGAAAGTGTAGAGGACGAAGGCCTTCTCAATGGCAGGGGAGTCAGCCTGCAAAGCCTTGCCGCACTCCACGCGGGAAGAGGACTGTACGATGATGCAGAGCGTGAGTACCTGGAATCGATCGCATCATACGACAGGGCTATTGAACTTAACGAAAACGATGCGGGCTATCACAGCAACAGGGGAGCCGGCCTTTCAAGTCTTGCAGACTTTCACGTGGGAAGAGGGCTTCACGAAGAAGCAGAGCGTGAGTACTATGATTCGATCGCATCTTTCGACAGGGCGATTGAACTGAACGAGAAATATGCACACGCATACAGCAACAGGGGAAACAGCCTGCAAAGCCTTGCCGCACTCCACGCTGGAAAAGGACTGTACGAAGATGCAGAGAGAGAGTACAGAGAAGCTATCGCCTCTTACGACAGGACGATAGAACTGAATAAAAACAACCCAGACTACCACAGCAACAGGGGAACCAGCCTGGGCAGACTTGCCGCACTCCACGCTGGAAAAGGACTGTACGAAGAAGCAGAGAGCGAGTACAATGACTCGATCGAATCTATAGACAGGGCGATA
>JAFGAP010000097.1 GCA_016933635.1 Kosmotogaceae bacterium | reverse complement strand
GTGATCTTTTCGCTTTTTTCAAAGAATTCTTCAAGTCTACCGGTCATATCTTTCGCCCCCTAGTGGTGTCCTTCGACAAGTTCCGTTAGAACTCCGCCTGTACTCTTTGGGTGGAGGAATACTACTCTCGTTCCTCCAGCTCCAATCTCGGGCTCCTTCGAAAGTGGTTTCAAATTCAAGGAAACAGCTTCTTTGATCGCTGCTTCAACATCGTCCACATGAAAGGCTATGTGGTGAATTCCCTCTCCCCTGCTTTCGAGGAACTTAGAGATCTGGCTGTCTTCAGATGTCGGTTCGAGCAGCTCGATTCTCGTATCGCCGGCCTTTACGAAGGCAACTCTCAAGCCACGATCGGGAAGTTCTTCGATCCCGGTTATTTCGAACTTCAACAGATCTCTGTAAACGGAAAGTCTTTCCTCGATTGATCTAACGGCTATGCCTATATGGTCTATCTTGTCGGATCTCACTTCGATTCCCTCCCGATATTCTCAAGAAGATACTTTATCAGCTCTTCAAGTTTAGCATTTTCAGCGTAGTGTTCCTTTATAATCTGGTACGCGCTGTTCAAGTTATTGTAAAGGTTGCGCTTTCTTCGCTTTTCCGATAGTCTTCCCGAATCTACGTGGTCTTCCAAGATTGCTCCGATCTTCTTGTGAAGCTCTTCAATTCCGTTACCCTTGATGGAATTTGTTCGCACGACCGGTAACTGCTTCCCAGAGAGCTCAAGGATTGCTCTTGTTCTCGAAAATAGCTGATCGGAGCCGGGAAGATCACTCTTATTTACTACAAATATGTCTCCGATCTCCATTATCCCAGCCTTCATTGTCTGTACATCGTCTCCAAGACCCGGTGCCAATACGAGAATCACTATATCGGCCAGGTTCACGATATCCGTCTCAGACTGGCCGGCTCCAACCGTCTCAACATAAATCCGTTCGTAGCCGCTTCTACCAAGAAGCTCAACCGTGTTGTATATCGAAGGACTTAATCCGCCAACATTTCCGCGACTCGCCATCGACCTAACAAAAATCTCGGGATCATCGGTAGCCCTTCTCATCCTTATCCTATCCCCAAGAAAAGCTCCACCCGTGAACGGGCTTGAAGGATCGATCGCAACAACAGCCGTCGACTTCTCATCTGCACTCATGCATGCAAGGCGGTCGGTTAAGGATGATTTTCCCGCTCCCGGACTTCCTGTAACGCCAATTACGAAGTAGTCTCTTTGAGGCAGTTCGTCGATTATCCTCCTAGCTTCCTCCGTGTCGTTTTCTATTATGCTCAAGACTTTGGAAACCCTTAACTGATCTATCTTTGGTTCCATGAATCTCATTTCTTTACCGTTTCCTCAATCTTTTCTGCGATAGATTTCAGGGAGGTCCCCGGTCCGAAAACCTCGAAGATCCCTGCCCTTCTAAGCTCTTCAGCGTCTTCTGCAGGGATAATTCCACCAACAAAGATAGGCTTGTTTCCAATTCCCGAATCTTTCATCAACTGTAAGACTTTACTGCATATCTTCATGTGAGCGCCTGAGAGTATGGAGAGTCCTACGACATCGACATCCTCCTGAAGGGCGGCTTTCACAATAGATTCGGGAGACTGTCTGAGACCCGTGTATATCACTTCCATTCCCGCATCCCTGAGCGCCATAGCAACAACCTTCGCACCCCTATCGTGTCCGTCTAACCCTGGTTTTGCCACAAGTACCTTGATCTTCATCATCTCCACCCCTCTCTAGAGAATAACGGCTTCGGTGTATTCTCCGAAGACGTCCCTAAGAGCATTAGCGATTTCTCCCAAAGTAGCATAGGCCTTGACGGCCTTGAGTATGAACGGCATGAGATTATCACTACCCCTTGCCCCCTCTCTGAGGTCGTCAAGCAAACTCTGAACTTTTCCATTGTCTCTACTACTTCTGAGTTTTTCGATTTTCTTTTTCTGTCTATTTTCGATTGCAGGATCCAGCCTGAGAATATCTTTGAGTTCCTTGTCTTCACTTACAAATTCATTTACACCTACGATTATCTGTTCTTTGTTTTCGACAGACACCTGATACTTGTAGGCGCTGTCAAGGATCTCCTTCTGCACAAATCCGGTGCGGACGGCTTCGACCATGCCTCCAAGGTCATCGATCTTATGAATGTAATCCATCGCTAGTTCTTCCGTTCTGTCTGTAAGCTCCTCAATGAAATAAGCTCCGCCAAGCGAATCGACAGTATCTGCAACGCCGGTTTCGGAAGCAATTATCTGTTGCGTTCTGAGGGCTATCGTGACGGAGTCTTCAGTTGGCAAACCGAGAGCCTCGTCAAATGAGTTTGTGTGAAGTGATTGCGTGCCTCCAAGAACAGCCGCCAATGCCTGAAATGCCACTCTCACAATATTGTTCATGGGCTGCTGGGCGGTCAGAGTGGATCCTCCAGTCTGAGTGTGGAATCTCAACATCATTGCCTTTTCGTCAGTTACACCGAATCTCTCTTTCATTATTCTTGCCCAAAGCCTTCTCGCTGCTCTGAACTTCGCTATCTCCTCAAGGAATCCATTATGTGAGTTGAAGAAGAAGGACAATCTCTTTCCGAAAACATTGGGATCGAGTCCTGCATCTATTGCAGCCTGTACGTAGGCAATTCCATCTGCCAGAGTGAAGGCGATCTCCTGGACTGAGTTGGCTCCCGCCTCTCTAATGTGATATCCGCTAATGCTTATTGTATTGAAATCAGGGAGGTTCTTTGAGCAGTATTCGAAGATGTCCGTGATCAACCTCATAGACGAGTCTGGTGGAAAGATGTAGGTTCCTCTGGCTATGTACTCTTTAAGTATATCGTTCTGAATCGTTCCTGTCAGCTTTGAAGGATCTACTCCTTGCTTCTCGCCAACTGCGATGTACATCGCAAGAAGAATCGCGGCAGTCGAGTTGATAGTCATAGACGTGCTGACTCTTTCGAGGGGAATCCCTTCAAAAAGTGTCTCCATGTCCTCAAGCGAGTCAATAGCAACTCCAACCCTTCCTACTTCGCCTTCCGACATGGGGTCATCTGAGTCGTATCCAATCTGAGTCGGAAGATCAAATGCCACCGAAAGGCCAGTTTGTCCCTGAGAGAGAAGATATCTGTATCTCTGGTTAGACTCTTCGGCTGTTCCAAAACCTGCATACTGTCTCATTGTCCATAGTCTTCCACGGTACATGGTTGGTTGAACTCCCCGTGTGAAGGGATACTGGCCGGGGAATCCGATTTTCTCTTCGTAATCTTCGTCCTCTTTAGGTGTATAGAGAATCTCAACCGGTCCATCAAATGATGTTTTGAACTCCTTCTTTCTTTCTGGGAACCTCTTCAGGAGAGGCGTGACTCTTTCTCTCTTCCAGTCGTCTTTGAGTTTTTCCAGTTTCTCTCGATTGCTCACAAAATCTCCTCCATTCATAGGTTCTGAATAATGGTTCTAAGATAGACCAATTATTTTCTTCAGTCAAATGCTATCATCTTCGATTATAACCGTCCTGAACGTCTTTGTGAGTCTAACTTCCTAACTTCTTAGCCTTAGGCTATAATTGTTAGGGAGGTGTTTTCATGAATTTGGATAGGCTTACGGAAGTTGTATTTGTTCCTGGCATGACCGGAAGAGAAGAGATGATAAGAGCAAAGATTATTGAGATGCTTCCCGAAGGCGTAGAGTCCTTTGTGGACGATCTGGGAAACGTAGTTTTAGAAGCAGGCAACGGAGATTCAACAATCGCTTTTGCCGCTCACATGGATGAAATAGGACTGTTAGTAACTGGTGTGAATTCCGACGGTTCATTGAACTTCAAGAAGGTTGGAGGAATCGCCGATGAGCTTCTAGTAGGAAGACACCTGGATGTAATAACCTCTTCCGGCGAGTCCATAGACGGAGTAATAGGTATGACACCTCCTCATCTCCGAGAAAAAACCGATCTTTCCTGGCAGAACCAGGTAATAGATGTCGGCACTTCGTCAAAGGAAGAAACTGTATCACTGGGAATAGATGTTCTTGACTACGCAGTATTCAGAAAACAGATCTCAATACTTAACGATAAATATGTGGCAGTCAGGTCCCTCGACGACAGATCTGGCTGCCTTGCCCTTCTGGATCTTCTCGATATGCTTATGAAGACCAATCTAGACAGACGTATCGTTCTTGCCTGGACTGTACAGGAAGAGATCGGATTGATTGGAGCAAGGGCACTGTCCGAAAGGTTGAAGCCGAATCTCTTTTTTCCCGTTGATTCCTTTGCATGTTGTTCAAGGCTTACAGGTGACGTTAGGCCCGGGAATGGGCCCGTACTAAGAATGTCGGATACTTCATCGCTGGGTGATTACGGTCTCGGAAAAAGACTTATGGAGTTTTCAAGAGAAAGGGATATTCCTCTTCAGGTTGGGGTAACCGGCGGAGGAACAGATGGAATCCCCTTCCAGCAGAAGGGGACAAAGATGGTTCCGCTCGCCATGGCAGTTAAATACCTTCATTCCGAAACGGAATATATTTCGATGGAAGACTACGACAATCTCGTTAGATTGATGTTTCTTATTTCCACTGAATTCACGGTTTGATGATTAACTCTGATGGCATCAGGAAGTGGCTAGTCTCTTCGGGAGTGCTAAACAAGGTTGGAAAACCTAGCCGGTACATCGGCAAGGAACTGAATCGCGTCATTAAGGATCCGAAAGGCAAATTGCGTATCCTTCTCTCCTTTCCAGATACTTACGAAGTCGGCATGTCACATTTGGGTCTGAAAATCCTTTATAGAGAGCTCAATAAAACTGATGAGTTCTATGCCGAGAGAACTTACCTTCCATGGAAGGACATGATCGGCGAAATGATCAACGCCCGTATCCCCCTTTATTCAATGGAAACATACACTGCCGCTGCTGAATTCGACATCGTTGGAATAACGCTTCAGTACGAGCTCTGCTACAGTAATGTGCTCGCGCTGCTTGATCTTGCAGGCATTCCTCTTCTTCAGAAAGATAGAACGACGCAACCACTTGTGTTGGGTGGCGGTCCATGTTCGACCAACCCAGAGCCAATGGCCGATTATTTCGACGCCTTTGTCATTGGAGATGGAGAGGCCGTTACACCTCGAATCTGCAGTGAAGTAAGAGAAAACATGGATCTACTGAGAACAGGCAGGAGAAAAGAGCTGCTAGAGATTTTATCAGAGATTCAGGGAATCTATGTTCCTTCACTAGGAAAAAGAAACGTCGTCAAAGCGGTCATTGCCGACCTCTCGGACTATGAGATAGACCCCTCTCCACTGGTTCCTTACATGAAAATCGTTCACGACAGAGCTGTCATGGAAGTGATGCGGGGGTGTAATCGCGGCTGCAGATTCTGCCAGGCGGGGATGATTTACAGGCCGGTTAGGGAGCGTGGAGTTGATGAGCTAAGGGAATCCGCGCAGAAGGTACTCAAAGCAACTGGATACGATGAGCTCTCCTTTCTCTCACTCTCGACAATGGATCACTCCTCTATAGATGTCTTGACCGAAGAGATCCTGCCTTTGCTTGAGCCCCAAAGGGTTGCGCTTTCTCTTCCCAGTACTAGAATTGACTCTTTTGGAGTCGAGATAGCCTCACAGATCGCGTCAATAAGAAAGACCGGCCTAACATTTGCTCCGGAAGCAGGTTCTCAGCGCCTCAGAAATGTAATAAACAAAAATGTTTCCGAAGATGATCTGATGGCTACCGTTAAGGCTGCCAAAAATAGTGGTTGGCAAAGGGTGAAGCTATATTTTATGATTGGTCTGCCTACCGAGAGTGATGAAGATCTTGAAGAGATAGTCAGATTGGCAAGAAGAGTGAAGGCCGTAGGTTTTAGAGAAGTATCAGTTTCTGCTGCAATCTTCATTCCAAAACCGCATACACCGTTCCAGTTCTCGCCCCAAATCAGCGAGACGGAGGCTTCAAGGAGGCTTGGAATCTTGAGAAAGCTTTCGGGAAGGGGAATACAGCTTGGCTGTCACGATCCATCCAGTAGCACAGTTGAAGGTGTGTTGAGTAGAGGTGACAGAAAAGTAGGCAGAGCAATACTTGGGGCTTACAAGTCTGGAGCGATCTTTGACGAGTGGAACGAGGAATTCGATGCCTCAAAGTGGCAAGAGGCCTTCAAAGCAGAGGAAATTGACGTACAGGATTATATGAAAGGTTACTCTATGCAGGATGAACTCGCCTGGGAACATATTTCACTCGGAATTTCAAAACGCTTCCTTATCGAGGAATATGAAAAAGCCCTAAAAGAAGAGACGACCGACGATTGTAGATGGGTAGGTTGCACGGGGTGCGCCGTCTGTCAGACTCTAAAGGTTACTAATGTGCTTCGCAAAGCTTGAGAGCGCTTATCTTTGAGGCTTCTGTAATGTCTCCCGCACCAAGGAACAGGATTACCGCGTCTCTCTTCTTTTCCAACCACTCAAGTATTTCCGAGTAGTTAACGGCGTGGACGGCAGGAACCCCATAGCTGCTTAGACCCTTCAAGACCTCGGTCTCATCGATCGCGTATTGTCCCTTTTCATACGCTTCGTAAAGCTTGTAAACACAAACTTCCGTAGCGTCCTTTAGAGAGTTGGCGAAACGACCGTTCTCTCTTACCAATCTTGAATACCTGTGAGGCTGGAAAACCACAATTACATTCTTACCGGGGAAGAACTCTCGAGCTCCTCGAATTGTACTGCTTATCTCATCAGGGGTATGAGCGTAATCATCGAAGAAGAAGAGATTTCTGAAATCGTCGAGCCCTCTGAACGTGAATCTTCTGTCAACAGATCTATATGATTCGAGAGAATTTCTGATGGATTCAGTTGGAACCCCCATTTCATGGGTTAAAGCTATGGCTGCTGTGGCATTGTATGCGTTGTATTCTCCGGGGATCATTAACTTGAAAAGACCGAGATTTTCATCACCTCTAAAACATCTGAAAGTCTGATTCATTATTCCGGTTGATCTATCTGTGAAGCGGTAATGGCCCCTGTCTCTACCAAATGTGAGAGTATCCGTGAAAATCCTCTCCGAAGCAGGATCATCGGCGTTTGTCACAAGTAATTTTCCCACACCCCTGGAGAAATATCTGAAATGGTTCTTGAGATTGTCAAATGAGTTGTCGTAGTGTTCAAGGTGATCACCTCTCACATTTGTTATCACAGCATAGTCGGGCTTGAAGGAAGCGAAGAAGCCATCGCTCTCGTCCAGTTCGCTAACGATCAAACCTTTACCCTTCCTGTAGTTTCCATCCTTCAAGATTGGATTAATGCCACCGAGAAAGACTGTGGGATCTCTTCCAGAATCTATAAGTATTTTTGAAACCATTGCAGTGGTGGTCGTTTTTCCATCAGTTCCGGTTATACAAACCGAAGTATCTCTCAAAAGAAGATTCTTAAGAAGCTCCATCCTGTAAATTGTGGGTACGCTCTCGAAGATAGCTCTTACCAATTCGGGATTTCCCTGCTTTATAGCCGTCGTTCTTACAACAACATCCGGTTTTTCGAAGTTCTCATAGGAATGACCTATAGATACAACAATACCTTTCCCTCGAAGGAAAGCTACCCTCTCATTCTCTTCATAGTTCGATCCGTAAACCTGGTCACCCTCAGATGCTAAGTGCATTGCCAGACCGCTCATGCCAATTCCGCCAATGCCAATAAAGTGATATTTCAAATCGATTCCTCCCGGAGTATATTATCCAATACAATCTCAACTGGTCTTCTTGGAGGTTTGTAGCTGATCTTTCTCTGCAACATTTCATCTATTGCAATGCCCAAAGCTGTGGAGGTCAAATTCCCTTCCAGTATAACATAACCAAGTCCAACTCTTTCCAGTGAGCGTGCGTTGTGAAATTGGTGATTTTCTGCCGCTCCGCTCCACGGTATTATTATACCCTTTCTTCCAAAATACAGTAGCTCGGCGATAGTTGTGGCTCCTCCTCTTGACACAACCAGATCCGCACAAGCTATGGCATCTGTAAGGTCTTCTATGTAAGAAAAGGCTCGTACAAAAGGAAATCGTCTAAGCGAAATGGCCGAGCTTTCATCACCGGTTGAGTGAAGAAAAGTGAGTTCACTATCATTGCCCTGGATCTCTTTGTAAAGCTCTTCACACACTTTATTCATCACTTCGGATCCAAGACTTCCGCCGAGCACTACAATGAGGGGCTTTCTCTCTGGAAAATCGAATCTCTTCATGACTTCATTTCTTGTGATCTTTGATTCTCTCACAGGGTTTCCAGAAAAGATAATCCTTTCTCTTGGAAGTTCAAGATCTCTTCTACTCTCTTCAAACGAAATAAAGAACAACTTTGCGTATTTGGCCAATCTCTTGTTTGCGATCCCAACTATCGAGTTTTGTTCATGAATGTAAACGGGTATTCCAAGGCTATTTGCCGCTTTTACAACTGGATAGGAAACGTATCCGCCCGTTGAAAAAAGGAGATCGGGGCTGAATTCGGCAAGCTGTTTCTTTACAGACCTTTCAGTTCTGAGATGCGAAAAGAAAATGCTGGCATTGGCAGGACTGTACAGGGGCCTTTTCAGTCCAGTAAGCTTCAGTGACATCCTCTTTGCCCCGGGGAAATCTCTCTCAACACTTCTATCATCTATCTTTCCCGAAACCGTGAAGTACAATAGCTCTACTTTTCTAACACGACTAAGGGCGTGCAGAATCGCAACCGCAGGATAATAGTGTCCTCCGGTTCCCCCACCACAAAAGGCAACCTTAAGCTTTTTCATCCTGAAGTCCCTTTTCTCTTTCCTCTTCAGATTCTAAGAGTATTGAGAAGACCAGTCCGTAACCGATCATCAATGACATTATCGAAGAGCCCCCAGAACTCACGAAGGGCAGTGTAACGCCAGTAGGCGGAAAGAGACCCAAATTTACGGCAATATTTATCGTAGCCTGAATCATTATGTAAAGAGCGAATCCAACAATGTACAGCTTACCTTCGAGTGCTCTCGAGCCTCTGAGACCTGCAACGATTAGCTCCCTTATGAAACCAACGTAAGCAAACATTAGCACAAGTAATCCAACGAGACCGAGTTCCTCTCCAATAACTGCAAAAATGAAGTCAGAGTAGCTTACTGGTAGGTAGTACTTAACAAGTCCCATACCAAGACCTGTTCCGGTGAGACCGCCTGAAGAAATCGCCATAAGGGAGTATGAAACTTGCTCGTGTTCCTCGCCTGTTATAGAAGTCAAGAAGGAGGTTATTCTCTGAATCTGGTAATCCTCTATGAATCCGCCACTGTAAAGAACGAGCACCAAGATTACCACGAAGATTACTGCTAGCGCTATATAGCGCATCTTGATACCCCCGATTATCATCATGACAAAGGTAATTGCAACGATGATCCCGGTGGTAGAGAGATCCGGCTCAATAAATACTAGTATGGCAAGTGGCGCAAGTATTCCTAGAGGGATCAGAAAAGTAGTCAGGAAATTTCTCTTCTTCACACTTCCGAAGTATTTTGCCAGAACTAGAAGCAGAGAGATTTTTGCAAACTCCGAGACCTGAAGCGAGAAGCTGCCGATATCTATCCATCTGTTTGACCCACCCCTGTCTGGAAAGAATAGCACGGCAACCAGCATTATAAGCGTAAGCGGATAATAAACGGTAAAGGCGCTCTTGAAATGCCAGGAACCCTTCATATATATCATTATGAGAGCTCCCGCGAGACCTATGGCAAAAGCTATCAGCTGCTTCTCCAAGAACTCGGAAGCAGTTACGCCCGGGTGCCTCGCCTCCATGCTTATCCCAGCACTATAAATGAACACCAGCCCGAATATTACGAATACACTGGTGTACAGCGCCAGCATCAAATAGGTTCTCTTCATACTCACTCCAATGTATTTACTATCTCTCTAAAATGGTTTCCTCGCTCGCCGTAATTCCTGTAAAGATCATAGCTGGATCCCGCCGGACTGAGAACAACATAATCGCCTTTCATGGCCAGTCTCCTGCATATCTTTACCGCGTCGGCCATGTTTGCCGCGCCGGACACCGGTATATTCCTCATCTGAAGTTTAGCAGACAATATCTTCATTGAACTCCCAAGCATCACCACGTGTTTGAGTTGACCGAGTTGTTCGATCAATTCCGAGTAAGTCTCGTCCTTTTCCTTTCCCCCAAGAATGAGAATCGTTTTTGAGGGTTCGAAGTTCCTTAAGGCTGCACTGACAGCATGTGCATTTGTTGCTTTTGAATCATCGTAGTATTTCACACCTTCAAGTTCTCGCACAAGCTGCAATCTGTGAGAGAGAAAGGTATAACTTTTCAGTTCCCGGAATACATCCTCGGCCGACAGCCCTATGAGCTGCGAAATCAAGAGCACTACCAGAACGTTTTCGTAGTTGTGCAGACCGGTGAAGGGAAGATCTGACGTCTTGAATTCCACGCCTCTCACTCTCAAATGTTCTCTGTCAAAACTGTCCAATCCTCCCCCCAGCGCTACAAATGGACGGAGCCTAGAGCCTTTCAGAAACCCCATTTGACATTCTGCTACCGCCTTCGGAATAACAGTAATGCCTTCGGTCATCTTTGCCAACCGCAATTTGGATTTGAAATAGTCGTCAATACTTCTGTGATAATCTAGATGGTCTTCTCCAAGGTTTATTATGGCCGACAAGTGGAAGCGGATTCGTTCTTCCGAAAACCACCTCAATTGGAAGGAACTGACTTCGAGCACGTAGTAATCAAAAACCTCTTCTGCCACACCAGCGAGAGGGTCGCCGAGATTTCCGCCCTGAAAGACCTTTCGATTCTTTCCAGATAAAATATGTTTAAGCATTGTCACGGTTGTTGATTTTCCGTTTGTTCCCGTGACGCCGATTACTGTCCCTCTAGGCTTAGCCCAGAGTTCACCAAGTGAGACTTCAAGCTCGGTCGTGTAGTATTTCCCCGAGCAGATAATTCTCTTTCCGACTTCGGAAAACGGTGAGACTCCAGGGGATACTATGAAGGCATCGCAGTCAAAAAGCCGGTCGGTATGGCCGCCTTCTTCGAATTCTATATCGAACGTCTTAAGGAGCTTCCTACCTTCCTCCTTAATCTTACCGCTGTCTGAAACAAAAAGCGATTTGGAATCTCTATCTTTTACCAATCTTTCAAGGAGTTTCTCGTTCGAAACTCCGAACCCTACAAGACCGATTCTTTCTTCAAACAACTTTTCCACCTACCAGGACAGCAGACCGAAGACTGCTCCGATGAAAGCGATCAATGAAAACCTGAATGCAATTTTACTTTCTTTCCAGTTTGACAGCTCAAAGTGATGGTGTATTGGGGACATCTTGAATACTCTGCAACCAAAAACCTTGAATGAGAATACCTGAATGATTACACTGAACATTTCCACGAGGAACATCAAGCCGAAGAATATGAGGAAACCCTCTCTACCGTCTAAAGCAAAAATCACGGCCATGATTCCTCCGAGAGAGAGTGATCCCGTATCGCCCATGAATACAGAGGCGGGGAACCAGTTATACCATAGAAAACCAGCCAAAGCCCCGCTGATCGGAGCGATCAGACCATTCTGCCAGACGGGAAGAACGAGCATAGGAGCCAACGAAAATATGTAAACTGAGCCCGCTAATCCGTCAACGCCATCGGTAAGATTCACGGCATTGCTCATTCCGGCAATGATCACAGCAGAAATCGGATAGTAAGCGAAACCGAGACCGATTTTCCCGATAAAGGGTATCTCTATATGTGTATGAGGATTGACAAGCTGGATCAGGAATACGATGAAGGTAGCCGATACAAGCTGAAGGGCGAGTTTTTTCTTTCCACTCAGTCCAGATGCATTTCTCTTGACGATTTTCGAGATGTCATCAACAAGTCCTATAAGACCAAAAAGAATCCCCGCCAATAGAGCTATCAAGATCTCTGCTCTAAAGGCAAAGATCGATGCAACTGCCAGAGCAACAGGAATAAAAACAATTCCTGCCGCGGTGGGGGTTCCTGTTTTATAGTTGTGGAGATCAGGTCCCTCTTCGCGGATGTATTGCCCTATCCTTTTCCTTTTCTGGTATCTTTTTAGAGGCTCGATAGCCAAAACCGACAGAAGAAAGGCTAGAAGGAAAGTGAATACTTCTCTATGCACTTCCAACCAGCTCCATAAACGACTTGTATACCCCTTCAAGGGCTATCGCTCGAGAGGCTTTGAAGAAGACGAGATCACCACTCCTTACGTTACGGTGGAGCCATGCAGCGATTTCCTCTTCACTGTCACTCACGAGCGCCGGCTTCACGTTCTTTGAAGCTGCGTTTATCGCCATATCTCTTGTAAAGAGAACTGTCTCATCAAATTTTGACAACAACTCTCCAAGCCTTTCATGAGTTCTCTTTTCTTCTCTCCCCTGTTCGAGAATCGAACCGGCAACAGCGATCTTTCGAGAGCCCTCAAGCTTTTCTATGGATAGCATAGCCGATTCCCATGATTCGAGACTACTGTTGTAGAAGTCGCTTATCACAGTGATTCCCTTCAGCATATTGACGGTAAAACGATCACTGAAGGGCAATTTGTAATCGTTTAAAAATACTGAAGGTTCTTCCAAACCTGCGAGGCGTGCCACAAGATAGGCAGCGCCAAGATCCAGCAGCTGACCGTAGCTCCATATACCTCTGAGTCTGGCAAACCGGTCCCCATCACAAAAGAAATGAAGCATCGTATCGCTTTTATCGTAAGCGAAATCTACTATTGAGAAGTCAGTACCTTCTTCTCCAAATAGGAGGGTCTCCACCGGGAGTCCTTTAGAGAACTCTCTCAGTCTCTCGTCACATCCCCAAAGCACCGCCCTGGAAAGCCTTTCCGACTTGAAAATGGATAGCTTCTCTTGCAGTAACTCGTCGAAGTCCCTGAAGTTTCCAACGTGAGCGCTTCCAACGTTGAGGAGAACAGCGGTGTCGGGCTGAACAATTCCAACAAGTTTCTCAATATCGCCCTTCGAACTCGTCCCAAATTCAAAGACACCGTACTGAGCTGAAAAAAGCTCTCTCCTACTTTTCAGCAAAGATAACGGCAATCCAATTTCCGTATTGAGGTTACCTGCAGTCTTGAAAACTCTGCCAAGTTTTGAGAGCAGAAAGGAGCTTATCTCTTTTGTCGTAGTCTTTCCATTAGAACCCGTAATACCTATCCTGCTATTAAGCTTGCATTTCGAAAGTATACTTCTAGCAGCTTCTATCAGGATTTCATTTGTGTCATCCACTCTCAAGACTCTTCGGTCGTCAAAAGCCTTATTTGAAAATACCAAGGATGCCCCTTTAGAAAGCGCTTCCTCGACAAAGTCATTTCCGTCTACCTTTTCCCCCTTCAGCCCAACAAAGACATCTCCTGCAGAAACTTTTCTGGAATCGATGACTATGTTTCTGCCTTCCGTCCGAAGCAAGAATTCTTCAACTGACGATTTGGAAATCACTTTTTTATGTGCCTCCGAAACTTGCTCTCCAGAATGTCCTTTACGACCTGTTTATCATTGAAGGGAATTCTCTTCTCGCCAAGGATCTGGAAATCCTCATGACCCCGCCCTGCTATCAAGACCATGTCCTGACGATTGGCTAGCGTGAGAGCTACGGATATTGCCTCTCTTCTGTCAGGAATAACGAGATAAGGTTTAAATTTATCGACGCCGCTTTCGAGATCCTGAAGGATCTCCGCGGGATCGTCCAGCTTGGGATCATCGGAAGTAAGAATAACTACATCGCTGTATTTTGAAGAGACTTCAGACATCAAAGGACGCTTTCCCTTATCGGCAGATCCTCCAGCGCCAAAAACCAGAATCAATCTGCCCGGAGTGAGTCTTCTTGCCGTTTTCAAGAGCTTTTCCAGAGCATCGGGAGTATGGGCGAAATCTACAACTACGTCAAAGCCGTACTTAGTGGCCTCTTCAACGAACTCGAATCTGCCCGGAACACCTCCGAAGGACGAGATAGCTTTGGCTATGTGATCCAGGTCGTAATTAAGTGAGTTTAGTGCTGCAACCGCTGCCGCTATGTTGTAAGCGTTGTGCTCGCCGATCAATCTAGAGTAGATTCTGTGCGAAGACCCATACGGTGTCTGTATCGTGAAATCCATGCCCGTTCTTGAGATATCGAGATTCTCGATCCTATAATCCGATTCATCGCCGAAGCCATAGGTGGTTATTCTGTTTCTAGAAATGTGGATATCTGCGATGTTTATCTTGTCACCGTTAACAATAGCTATCCCATTGGTCTTCAATAAAGAGAAGAGTTTCATCTTCGATCTGTAATAGTCATCGAAGGTAGGATGAAAATCCAGATGGTCTCTTGTGACATTGCTGATTATCCCTACGTCGAACCTCATTCCCTCAACTCTGTTCATCGAGAGAGAGTGTGACGAGACTTCCATAATGAAGTACTCGCTTTTCAGTTTCGTGGAAAGCTGAAGAAGCTTTGCAAGCTCGACCGGTCCGGGCGTAGTGTTCTTCGGATTGGCATATATGTTTTCTCCAACAACATTTCTGACGGTTCCGATAAGAGAGGCCTTTCTTTCAAATGAAGATAGAACATGATAGATAAGAGTTGTGATCGTTGTCTTCCCGTTTGTGCCTGTCACACCGATAGTGGTAAGCTTCCTATAAGGATGACTGTATTCCTCCATGGTAAGCAATGCCTCGACGAGACGAGAACTCTTGACATATACGATAGGAACAACCACTTCCTCGTCTTCTATGGGCATTTCCGCTATTAAAGCGACTGCTCCCTTTCTTTGAAGTTCCCTCGCAATTAGGTGTGAATCAAAACTTGCACCCTTAATGCATACAAAGAGGTTTCTCTCCTTTAGACCCCTGGAATCACTCTCAATATGATCGAATTCAGGATCGACATTGCCGGGATTCACCACCTGAAGAACACTGTTGCCGAGGAGTTCTATGACCTGAGATAACCTCATTGATCACACCCCTTTCGCTCTT
>JAFGAP010000009.1 GCA_016933635.1 Kosmotogaceae bacterium | reverse complement strand
TTCGAATCTATAGTGGAGCCGCTAGTTCAGGAATTCAACCCCCAGATTATCGTTCGAAACGGAGGCTCTGACCCGCATTTTAACGACCAATTGACTGCCTTGGGATTGCCGGTAAAAGGCTTTAGAATGATTGGAGAGAAGGTTAGAGAGATGGCAAAAGTTTGTGATGGTAAAGTCATTGACCTTATCGCTTCTGGTTATAATGAGGAGGTTTTGCCCTATGCCTGGCTGGCTTTGATTTCCGGATTAGCTGGCTTTGAATTTAAGGTGCAGGAGCCCGAGCCCATGCCTCAGCGTTTTATGTCTGATACTGCTGCTCAGACAGCGAAAGTCATCGGGGAGGTCAAGAACAATCTCAAAGATTATTGGAAGTGTTTTAGGTAGAGATGGACAAAAAGCCTTACTCGCTGGTTGGATGAACCTGTAGGTGTTTGTGTTGTTTCTCTAAGGCAAGGTAGTCTTTTAGGAGGAGTCTCAGATGGTAGGTGGAACAGAAGAAAAAGAATTGGCAAAATTAAAAGCAATCACAAGAATACACCATAGCGTGGGTTCAAGTCTGGAATTAGAGGAGATCTCCCGTATATTGGTTAGAGAGCTTATAGACATAGTGTACTGTGATGCTTGTGCTCTCGTGCTGATTGAGGGGAACAAAGTTAGGATTCTAGCTGAGAGAGGCTTTTCCAAAACGTTCGGTGAGATAGAATTCAGTACTTATATGCCGGCGGTGAAATATATAGTGGATACGAAACGAGCCATCTTTACCGGTGACGTTCTCAACAGCCCTGCCGCTGGCTGTGTTTCCCATGGATGTGCAATGTGTTCTCTGATTTGTGTTCCTGTAATGGTCAATGACGAAGCGAAAGGAATTATTCACCTGGATTCATCGAGAAAGAATGCTTTTGACGAAGACGATCTAGAATTCGTCGATTTGCTGGCTAAAGAGATATCTATAGATATAGAGCGTTCTTTCCTCTATGCTCAGGTTCGAGATATTGCTATAAGGGATGGACTGACGGGATGTTTCAATCGTAGAAAATTCGATGTGGATATCATGGCTGAGATTGCTAATGCCAAGTGCTCGGAGGAACCATTGTCGTTCTTGATGCTAGATATAGACTGGTTCAAAAAGTACAACGATTTTCACGGCCACTCGAAGGGTGATGTATTGCTTAAAGAGATAGTAAATATATTGACCTCCAATGTACGTGCGTCTGACAAAGCCTATCGCTACGGGGGAGAGGAATTTGCCATTCTGCTTCCAAATACCGACAGGAAGATAGCCTTATTGACTGCGAAGAGATTGTGTAAGACGATTGAGCAGGAGCAATTTGAAGGTGAGAAGGAAAGTTAACCTAATGGCGAAGTTACTGTCAGTATTGGAGTAGCAAGCTTCCCTGCAGATGCAGATAGTAAAGATGGGTTGATAGAAGCTGCCGATTCTGCTCTCTA
>JAFGAP010000096.1 GCA_016933635.1 Kosmotogaceae bacterium | reverse complement strand
TGACGGGTAAGCCTCTGGTTCTGATAACCAACGGATCTCTCCTGTATGACAAAGAGCTGGTGGAAGAGATAAGAGATTTCGATATTGTGATGCCCACACTCGACGCGAGAGATGAGGAGAGTTTCAGAAGAATAAACAGACCTTTCGGAAAGCTGACTTATGAAAAGGTCTATAAAGGTCTGCTGGATTTCTCGAAGGAATTCAAAGGGGAGATCTGGCTTGAAGTGATGCTGATAAAGAATTACAACGACAGCGAGGACTTCCTGAGGGAGCTGAAGAAGAAAATCGATCAGATTAAGCCGGCCAGAGTGTATATAAATGTGCCTGCAAGGCCTCCCGCAGAAAGCGGTATAGAAGTGCCTTCAGAATCGGCAATAGAATTTGCGAGAACGCTTCTTAATGCCGAGAGCATAGAGAACTTGCCAGTGAGCAGTTTTACTACTTCTGAGAAAGAGGCGCTGGATGCAGTGATAGAGATCATCAAGCGTCACCCCATGTCGGAGAAGGACATAAGGAGCTTCATAGAGTCGCAGTTCAAGGAGGAGTCGGTTAAAGACCTTCTGAAGAGGCTGGCCGAGAATCCAAATGTCGAGAAGAAGACTTATCACGGAAATGACTTTTATAGATACGTCCTGGCAACAAGGGGATCGGGAGGATGAAGAAATGGGAAAGCTAATCGCAATCGGGACCAATGACGGTTTCAAATTGAACGAGGACCACTTTGGGCAGTCAAGGTACTACGATATCTATGAGCTTGACGAAAGCAAATGCGCCGTCAAGCTGGAAGCAAGGCCAAATCCTTATTGTGAGAATCACAAGCATGCCGAGGTCGACGAGATACTCCAGGTCATTGGCGATTGCCCGATTTGGATCGGGGCAGCAATGGGACAGGGATCGCTAAAGAAGCTCGCCGAGATGAATTACGAGCCGGTGGTTTTGAAGCCCATGACGATCGACGAGGCACTGAAGGCGTATCTCAACGAGCTCAAATACGATGGCAAACACTAGACAGTCAGCTGCATAAGTTCGTCCTTCTGGACAGCAAAGTTGTCCGTCAGCGGTCTACCGTCCTCCGGGAAGAGCAGCAGTTAGGAGTTGCCTGTTCCAAGTTGCGAGCATAAGAATTAGAAATCGTCAAAGACCGGTTCTTCGTTCCGACGCTACGCGTCCAGGTTCTTAGTTCTTCGTCCGGGATTCCGTCATTCTGAACTCCATTCAGAATCTCGTGTTTGTGGTTTTTGATCTTAACCAAGAACATATCATCGCTCTGAAACGAATAACGGGTTCTCTACAGCAAACCAATTCCTTTGCTCTTTCCAACCCCCTACCTGTTAACACCGACCCCGGTTCCTCCAAAGCCCAGATCCTGAACAGAAGCGTTTCAGGATGACGTGAAGGACTTTTATCCCGTAAGCCTGACCTGATGGGCGCCGCTTCGGTTATCCCGTAGAGCATGCCCTGAAAACGTCGTGTTCAGGGTCATCCCGGTATCAGTTCTTTGATACTATCGAAGGACGGGTCCATGATCCGGGATGAAGGACCAGGGACGTCTCCTCACAGCCTATAGCGTCACTTAGCAAGCGCCCAGCGATTCTTATGGAGCGGGTCAGTCCCTATCTTCGTGCTGCTGCTGGTACGCTTTCAAGAGCAGATCCCGTGCAGTTACCCTGAACAGGAAATCTTCAGGGCAGGCTCAACATAATGATGACAGTTTTTTCTTGCTTTCCGTCATTCTGACATGCTTCTGGTCAGAATCTCGATCTTTGAAACAGTTGCAAATGACAAATTGCGAGCGCTAGAGCAAAAAACTCAAATTCCGTCATTCCGACAAAGCTCCTGGTCGGAATCTTGATGCTACTGCTTCACGATTTCAACCAATAACGAAGAACAGATCCTCGCTCTG
>JAFGAP010000095.1 GCA_016933635.1 Kosmotogaceae bacterium | reverse complement strand
GCTCCAGTGAAGCTGGTAGCAGGGATGTATGGCTGTCCTTTTTCGTTTAGAATGACTTCTGTATCAACAGCACCACCTTTTCCAGTGCCGATTATCAGTGGAGACGCATTCCTTATTTTTCCCGTGAGCAGAATCTTCTCTTTTATTGAGCTCAACTCAATCACCTCCATCTTTTTTATGGAGAATTCTGATGAATCTGAAAAACGCGGTCCAGTAGGACTTTGAAAGATCAAACTTAATATCATCGCTGGCCAAGTCAATTTTTAGCATGTCAATATCTCTTGCCCTTTCCCATTGCTTGATTTCATTTATCAACGTTTCATCAAAAGCCTTCAAGTCATTCATAATTCCAGCTTTTTCCAGACTATTAGCTGCTTTCTTGGGTGTTTTTACTTCTTTGTTGGAATTGTCGATTTTTTTTGCGTACAGCTGGTCGAGTTTTTCCAAGAAATCTTTCTTGCTATTGGCTTTTGACAAGAAATAGAGAATCCTTCCGGCAAGATGATTTGTGATGTGTGAAAGGTAGGGATTAGCTTTGGCTTTCCCGAGAGAATTCAGTTTCAGAAATCCTTTGTGTGCAGCGAATAAGGACATTTCCTCAAGCATTATTCCTTTAAGCATCTGCAATGAATGGTCTGGAGTCACAGAACTTGAACCGAAATCTTCTTCCTTCTTGCGGAGGATTGCTTCCGAAAGGTCCAATCTTTCTATTCTCAATTTGCCGAATCCTTCTGCCACTCTTTCACCCAAACCGTCTCTCAGAATATGTTTAATGCCACTGAAGAAATCGAAATCATCGCCAGAGGCTTTGGAAACTATGAAACCTGAACCTGGAGCGAAGGCTATTTCTCTTTCATTGTTCATTTTCCATACGCGAACGTAGTTATCGAAGTCTTCGATATTGACGGCAGCTCTTTCTATATCGATCTTGCATTTTGTGAGTTGCTCGATCTCATGACAGAGACGATCTACACTGGTGTCAGGAAAGCCAAAATCGTTGTGAAGTATTACGGGTGATGTCACTACCAGCAAGATCGGCTCTTCTAATTCAGGTTCGGGAATATCTTCTATCTCTCCGAATACAAGTCTGGCATTGCCGTACTGTGAGGATGATGATTTGCCAATGCTCACGCGAAATTCATTTCCTAAAACTTCTTGAAGTACTCTAAGGTCATCCTCAGTGGAAACAATGAAACCCGAGAATTCCTGACCTGCTTCAAGCGATTCATAGTAGAAAAGTGATCCATCAACATTATGTCCAGTCTCTCTGTCCCTGGTATTATGAAACTGAACGTCTTTGCTAACTGAAATGGCGGTTATGATTGTGCCGTCATCTCCATCAGTTATCATGGAAAAACCGCCAAGCGGTTTACTCTTTACCATTCCTGAAGGTTCTTCAAATATGTCTAGTAAATCTCTAGAAGCATTATCGTCCTTGATTTTGTGAATATTCATGGGAGTTGGGTGGTAAATCTCTCCATCTTTCTCTGGAAATGCAGGTTCTACCCTAAGTCCTCCATTCAGGATCAGTTCGAAGAATAATTCATCTTTATGAGCTTCAGTAAGATCTAGAGATCTGATCATCCTATCAGCAAGAATTCCCCTTACAGTAGTACCTGGAAGCATCTCCAGTGAATCGATCATGCTCTGATCGCCATTCTTTTTAGAAATCACAAGTGGTGAATCAGTCTTTATTGTGTATTTCAGGCGCATAGTCTTGCCGCTCTTGAATGTGCCAAGACTTTCATTTACTCTTTTGGTCGGTTTCTCTGTTGCGTGTGTTTTCTTCAAAGACCCCAAAGCTTGATCGGTGTCTTTGACATCAATCCCTTTAATTGCGGTTTTTACTTTCCCGAATCCCCTATTACGTTTGAGTCCAATCCTGCGTACATTAAGACAGGCTAAATAGAGGAGTGCTTTTTCCGCTTCTGTGAGTGGTGAATCAACTTCAATCGCTGCCTCAAAGACTATTCCTGGTTTGAGAACTCTGAAGGTTCTCAAGGTGTGTTCTTTGGCAACTTCAGTTTCTAGGTCAATTGAAGTGTTCTGTCTTGTGTCGGAGAAATGCGAAAGGATCTTCTCTTTGTTTGTCAGTCCCTTGAAGAGTTTGTTAGACTTGAAATATCTGAGCTCGCGCGAGATTTCTTCGTAATTCTCGATCTCAAGATTCCCAATCCAAGCTTTTCCCTTAGAAGTGCCAGATACACCAAAGAGAGACTTAACTAGATCTCCTTCAATGCCGAGCATTTCAGTCACTTCTTTTGCACTTTCCAGAAGAACACCCTTGATTCTTTTCGCCGGAATGTATGGAAGTCCATCGGCATGCGCAACCAACTCAGTGTCAATGATACCGGCTCCTTCGCCAGAGCCGATAGCGGTGTAGCTAAGTGTCTTTATCTTAAACCGCATTCGATCACCTCCAATGGTTTTTCGGGAAGAAATCCCATGAGCTCAATCGCGTCATAGTAGGGAGTCCTATTGTTTATCCAGACGTCTTCGGCATAGCATTCGCGAGGGGTCTTGGGAAGGTATAAACCTTGGGACTTCGTTTCTTCAATGAAGTTACGGATCTGCTCTTGAGAATCAAATAGCTTTTCTCTAAGTTTCATTATCTTATTATTTGGCCATTTTACTTCTGCAAAACCCGAAACTATTGATAGCAGAGAACACAGAGTGCCAACTTCATTTTCGTGAGTGACTTGATATGGACCAAAGTGAAGATTTCCTTCAGTAGCATTCAACTGTTTCTCTCTTATCTCTTCAAGACTCCCTGAAAAACCGGTTGACGCTATGTGAAAATCTAGGAATGAAGTATTCCTATTTCCTCTTGATTTCTCTTTCGCGATAGAAGTCAGGTCTTCCGCAAGCAAATAGGATCTGTAAAAGGGGTATTTGCTTTTTGAGATACATACTCCTGCGCAGGCAGTAATCTTCTTTTTATCACTCGCTTCCTTGTTTTCAAGAAATGAGATGAACTTTGAGGCGAGAATCAGCCCTAGTTTTCCATGACAGACAAAAGTGATATCATCTCCGCCTATTATGATCGGTCTCATCGGTAGAACTGTCTTTCCGTTCTCCTTGCGGAACTTGAACCCATTCTCTTCGGTGAGATGTCCCTGGTCGATAAGTTCTTCCAGGTATTCTGTCATCTCTACAAAAGAGTCTTGAGTAGCTTTGTTGACTGAAGAAGAGAGCTTTCTAAGTCCCGAAAGAGAGTCGACTGCTGCAAATCTTTTCCCCATG
>JAFGAP010000094.1 GCA_016933635.1 Kosmotogaceae bacterium | reverse complement strand
TGGCTCTTCCTCAGATTATATGAACTAACTCATGATCACCTTCAATCGCAATAGTTGGAATGAACATCTCCCGTACATTATCCGCTTAATCACCTTAAGCTTGTTTATGACGCCTTCTATGACTCCATTGCTGAACTCAGTCCTGATCGCGTTCTTAACTGCCTCAATGTCTCTTTCTATTCCCCTGGCGAAGGTTGTTAGCTCGCGGATATTGAACTTTTTTACTTTATCCAACCAGTTTTCAAGCCTCGAATCATCTTTGATCCTAAATATGTCTCTGAAGTCGTTAACTGCCGAGAAAAGGTTTTGAAGGTTCTTGTTTGTCTTGAGATATTCTTCTATCTTTTTTTGATCTTCTCCTTTGAACCTGGAGATATCATTGTGTAGAAATGAAATCAACATTCCTCTTCTAAGGATCTTTTCGGGAGAAGTCTTTCTGTGTCTTCTTCCCAAACCTTCGTTGTATTCGGCCAAAAATACATTCAAATTCCTGTATGAGCCTTTATAGCCTTCACTAACGATTACTCTGAATATACTGGCTATTGTCTTTCTTTCATGATTAAGAGTGATTATAGTTTCTTTGTATGGGTCGAGTATGCTTCTTCTTTCTCTTGAGGCGCTCAGCATCCTTCCCTGATGCTTAACGTATTTTTTTGCTGTCCGGCAATCTATCTTTAGTTCTCTGGAAATGGCACTTACTGAGTATCCCTTCAGATACATTTCTTTGACAGTCCTAACAAGCTCATTCTTTGCTTCTTCTGTTTCTCTACGTTTGATTTCGGCCTTGGTAAGTTTTCTCACTGTTTGATTCTCTCCAACTACTTCTTTCAGCTTTATTCTGGGAGGTATTGTGCGTCTAATATACTCCCTTGCTCCATCGATAAGGTTCTTAACCAGATGAAAACGATCACTTACCTGTAGTGCTTCGGGCAAAGCTTCTGCTACAGCCTTCGCATATCCTATGGACCCATCTCTTGATACCACTTCTATTTCGGGATATCCTCTCAACCACTCTGTAACTTCGCCCGTATCCCTTGATGGAATCATATCTACAACCTTTGAGGTCTCATAGTTTACCATTAATGTGCCATATGTTTGACCCTTCCTGGTTGCGAAATCATCTATGCAGACTATTTTGAGAAGCGTCCTATTTATGAGCCGTTTTTTTTAACATCCTCAGAATTGTGTCGTCGGATATTTCGGTAAGTCCATTACTGACTATTCCCTCAGCTTTCAGGGCACTCATGCTTGCTGCCAACTCGATTATTCTTTCATTCAATCTCTTTGTTCTTCTCCCGTAATCGTCAACAAAACTGAATCTCTCTGCGAATTTCGATTTCTCACACTCTGAATTCTTGCAGAAGAATACCCTCCTTTGAAGTACTATTGTCAACTGTCTACTCTGAACAGGTAGATCGGAAAAAGCTTTCAGATAAATGGTGTGAACACTCTTCGACTTCGCACCACAATAGGGGCACACTGCTTCTTCTCCTCCCATCTTTGCATATAGTTCTATCCTGTCTTCATACACTCTAGACTCAATCAACACAAGATCCCGGTCCAGTGACCTAAGTAATTCTTCCAATTCCCTCATCCGCTTTCGATAATAAAATTAATGGCTTACCCAATTCTACGCATTCTTTGACTCTTTTCCTATATATTGAGGAAGAGCCAATTCGCTCTTGCAAAAAACACATGTAGACCCGGGGATATATGGGCAACCGAGAGTCTTTTCACGCTTTGTGGAGTT
>JAFGAP010000093.1 GCA_016933635.1 Kosmotogaceae bacterium | reverse complement strand
TCACAGTCCGACTGGGCAAGAAGGTAGGGTGCATCGAACTCGTGCTTTTCAAAGTAAACTTCCAGTTTGAAATCATTTAGCTTCATTCAATGCCTCCTACACTATTCGATGAGCAATTCCAGGAAATTGCGATAGATCGTTTACGGTTCGCCAGAATGCTCCAAACTAAGAATCTGAGTTAAGGGCAATCTTCACTTTTCGAACGGAAAATCAATCACAAAAGTATTCTTTCCATCCAGATAGACGTAGTCAAGTTTCAAACCGTGCGCCCTGAGGATTGACCTCACTACTCTCAGGCCCAGTCCGTAACCCTTAATTCCCTTAGCCTTCTCGAGTTCTTCGCCTCCGACGAAATCGATAGCTCTTCCCTTGTTTGAAATAGAGAGAGAAAAACTGTGTTCATCGAAACTCAGTTTGACTTCTACTGATCCGTCGGTTGTGTATCTGCAGGCGTTGTCGAGCAGATTGATGATCACATGTTCTAACATGTAGCCGGAGCCTCTAATCATTATGTCTGGAGCAATATCGATTTCCAAATCTTTATCGGAGTGAATCACTAGAATCTTTTCAACTGTCTGGAGCAAAAGCTGAGAGAAATTAATGAGGTTTTTCTCGATCGGCAGTGAACTCTCAGTGCGGGATAGAAGCAGATAATCTTCAGACAATCGGATGAGTTTATCAACTTCTCCCAAAGTCGATTTTAATGCTTCGCGCATTGTCTCTTCAGAAGAATCCCCGGTAAGAGAGAGTTGTAGATTTGTTTTCATTACTGCCAGCGGTGTGCGCAACTCGTGGGCAATCCTTGATGATATCTGCTTTGCATCTTCTATCAACTGTTCGATTCTGATCAGTGATTTGTTGATCTCACGTTCAAGTTTTGAAACCTCTTCACCGGTCTTTGAAAGCTCAACTCGAGAGTTCTTCAGTCCACTCCTGCTGATTCGCTCAAGCTGATTTCCTGCCTCTTCAAAGGGGTTTATGAGTTTCCTGGTGAAAACCATTCCAACAACACTGACAACAAGAAGAATCAAGAGAGCAGAGAAAAAGATCGTCAGAAAGACAAATCTCAGATACTCCTGAGACTCATCCAAATCGTAGAAAGTCACGAACTTTTCTTCCTGTCCTTCAATTATCTCAACGCTAGATCTAAATCGGTAATCACCTTTAGTTCCGCTTCCGGTAACTTCCTTGAACAATTCCGGTTCGGCGCGGAAACTGGCAATCGGAACTTCATCAATGTAAATGGCAAACCCCAG
>JAFGAP010000008.1 GCA_016933635.1 Kosmotogaceae bacterium | reverse complement strand
TCTCCCATTCAAGAGCGCGTCAATTGTTGGCATACTTGTAATCGTTCTCCATTCATCTGTCCTCATTACCAGATCAAACTCCGTGCTCACCATACCCGGGGGGAACCAACCGAGAATTGAGTAAAAGACCAGCAAAAGCAGTAACCCGAAGACAAAATCTGGCAGCGACCAACCTACAAGCGCAAAGACCCTTATGAATTGATCGGAAAATTTGTTCTGATTAACCGCAGAAATCACTCCCAACCATATTGCAACAAGAACTACAGGAACAATTGCATAGATTGTCAACTCCAGCGTATACGGGAATCGCTCAAGCATCGACGGGAGTACTCCTTTTTTCCCAACCATGGAGTATCCAAAATCCCCTTGTAGGATATTTCCAAGCCATTTCAAGTATTGAACAGGCATTGGTTCATCAAGACCGTATTTCCTAATCAGTCTCTCTGCCGCATCTGGAGTCTTCAATGCTTCAGGACTCTTCACATAAGAGGCGAGAAGCCTATCGGGGCCAAGAGCCCAGATCATAGAGAAAATAATCAGAGTAACACCTAGCATTATCAATGGCAGCAGAAGAAGTCTCCTGATTATGTAAGCAGTCACCTGAAATCACCACTCTTTCTTCAAAACAAAGACAATAGTTTATTATAATCTATATTTCTAGTCAAAAAAAGAGCCGGGCAAGAAAAACCCGGCTCTCTACGGGATATTTCAATTACTGATTCTTGGAAAGATGATAATAGTAGAATCCAGACCTTACAAGATGGGGATACCAGCCCTCAACCCATGGCGCCCTTACATTGAGACCTGTGGGCATGTAAAGCGGAATTCCAAGTGCTGCATCAATTGCTTTTTCCTGAACGCTTCTATAAAGCTCTATACGCTCTTGGTTGTCAACAGAAACCGCCGCCGCGCTTATTTCAGCATCAACATTTGCAGCTGCCCATTCCTGGAATGGAACTCCCTGTCTGGAAGCATACGTACCGTAGCTTGCATAGTAAGTAGCTATGAAGTTATGCGGATCGGGATAGTCTGCAAGCCAACCTATCGCAAATATAGGCAGGAATCCGTTCCTTTGTGCAGCTAGATATGTGGGCCACTGTACACCAAGGGTCTCAACTTTGAACTTCGGATTGATCGCGTTCACAAAGTAAGCGAGCATCTCCGCAATTGTTTGTCTCTCATCGTTGCCGGTGTTATAGAGAAGCTGAACCTTGAAGCCCTTCTCCCAGACTTCTCCGCCCCAGGCCTTCTTGAATTCTTCAGCTGCCTTTGCGAGATTGAACTCTGGCAGAGGAAGCGTTTCGTCATATCCGAGGAATCCCTGTGGAAGATCTGTTGGAACAAGCACGCCATTACCATTGAGAACTTCATCAACAAAAGTAGCACCGTCATAGCAGAAAGCGAATCCTCTTCTAACATTAATATCAGAGAAGAAGTCTCTTGGGATTCCGTTCCCGTCTAGCTTTCCGCTGCCGAGGTATTCACTGCCTTCAGCAACTAGCCAATTAAAGTGAAGAGAAGTAATACTTGCAGTCGGATATCCTTTTGTTACCACAGCTTTACCTTCCGCTGCAAGAGCCTCGGCCTGATCCAAATAAGAGGATCCAAAGTATGCAATATCGGCATCTCCTGCTTCAAATATCGCCTTTCTGGTTGAGAATTCGTCAATTCCCCAGATTACGACGTTCTTGATCGACGCAGGGCCTGCCCAGTAGTCGTCAAACCTCTCTAGAACTACTTTCTGTTCAGCAGAATCCCATTCGACAAGCTTGAATGGTCCTGAGCCTGCATCCGCGTTATGGTATGGGCTTTCCTGCGGCTCGAGATCATGCCACTTCCACCAGCCGTCCGCTTTGCCGTCCCATGCTCCATTTTCGATTCCCCACTTGGAATCGGCGATGGCGCCCCAAGAACCAAAGTGAGCTATCGTGTTCATGAAAGGTCCCCAAGGAGCGTCAAGAACAAACACAACACTATTGCCTTCAATCTTGACCTTCGGGCTCACAACTTCCTCATAGAAGGAAATCAGTTTCTGCCTTGCCTCGTCAGAAACGACGTTCTTGTAGGCATCGACTGCTTCTGAATATGGCATACCTGAGTAAGCTTCAAACCAGCTTTCAACGCTTGTGTGAACGCCACCGGTTAGGGCTTCGATGATCATCCACTGTGGCCCACCAGACGGGTCACCAAGAATATACCTATGGAACGAATACTTGACGTCCTCCGGAGTAAGCACGTTTCCAGTGTGGAACTTAACACCTTCCCTTATCGGGAATGTGAATACGGTTCCCTCCGGATTGATAAGGCCGTTTTCCACAGAAGGTACTTCTGTAGAAATCATAGGCAGGAAGTCTGTGACAGACTCACCATCGTACTGAATCAAGTTGTCATATAGATTCAATATTGCCTCACCACTGGCCGTATCATAAGAGTGAAGCGGATCCAGAGTATCCGGTTCACCAATAGTGAGATTCACAAATGTGTCTGGGTCACTAGCAAACGCAACTAACGATAAGAAAAGTACAGTAAGTGTTACCAGTAAAATCTTTCTCACTAATGTTGCCCCCTTTCAAATAGAGATGAGTGTGATAGTACAATTATAATCTATGGAGCCAATAATTTCAAAATACCGTTAACCTATACGTATTATTTCGCAATCCAAAGCAATTTCGTTAGTTCTTATATTGACAACGCTCTTAAGACGATGGTAGAATCATTCTTGTTCGGGTGCGTAGCTCAGTGGAAGAGCGCTTCCTTGACGAGGAAGAGGCCGTAGGTTCAATCCCTACCGCACCCACCAAAGGGGAGAGTTTAGCTCTCCCTATACTTTTTCTAAAGTCTTCAGTATCAATTTACTCATATCATTGCCGGCTTTCTTAGCCATTTCCAGGACTTCTTCGGCAGTTAGCGGCTTAAGATCTTCGGCTACGGCCCTGTCGGAAATCGCCGATAGTCCCAACACTCTAATACCTGCATGCCGGGCAACGATTACCTCCGGAACAGTAGACATACCTACCGAATCAGCACCGAATCTTCGCAGCATTCTTAACTCCGCTGGAGTCTCGAAGTTTGGCCCGGCCACTCCAACATATACACCTTCATACACTCCGATTCCAAGTTCTTTGGCAGAAAGAAGAGCCTTGCTCAAGAGTTCTCTGTCAATCGGCTCACTCATATCTGGAAATCGCGGTCCCCATTCGTCAACGTTCTGACCTATTAGAGGGTTGTCGCCCATAAAATTAATAATATCCCTTATAAGCATGACTCTGCCTACTTCGAAGTCCGGATTCAGGCCACCGGAAGCGTTTGTAATTAGGAGAACCTCCACGCCCAGTTCTTGCATTATCCTTATCGGAAAGGTGACGGTTCTCATCGAGTAACCTTCATAAAAGTGAAAGCGGCCATTCATAAGCATTACATTGTGATGGAGGGCATTTCCGAAAGTTAGTTCGCCCTTATGACCCGGAGCGGTGGACAAAGGGAAACCGGGGATCTCATCGTAAGGAATTGAAACGGCATTTTCAAGGCTCTTCGACACGTCTCCAAGACCGCTGCCGAGAATCACCGCAACTTTAGGCTGCGAATCGACTTCCTTTTCTATGAAACGAGCGGCTCTTTTGACATTTTCTACATAGTCCCTAAGCTCTTCCTGAAGCAAGGAAATACTCATGCTCGTCCTCCTTATAAGACATATACTTCATTATATCAAAACGTCAAACAGCTTGCTGGAACTATGCTATAATCTCACTGAATTAGTCCTGATTAGCTCATTTTCGAGAGGAGAGATCTGATGAGGTTTTCACAGCTTTACGCCCCAACATTGAAAGAAGCTCCCGCCGACGCCGACTTGATAAGCATTAAACTACTCGTTCGTGGTGGATTTGTGAGAAAAGTAGCGGCAGGCATCTATTCCTTTCTTCCGCTTGGTCTTCGTGTTCTAAAGAAGATTGAAGATATCGTTCGTCAAGAGATGAACGCTATCGGTTCTCAAGAAATTCTAATGCCGATCATTCAACCGGCAGAGTTATGGCATGAGACAGGTAGATGGGATGACTATGGTCCGGAAATGATGAGAATGCAGGATAGGCATGAGCGGTTCTTCACGCTAGGACCTACTCATGAAGAGATCATCACGCATCTTATGAGAAACGAGCTTAATTCGTACAAACAGCTTCCCGTTTCGCTTTATCAGATAGCTATGAAATACAGAGACGAGATTCGTCCCAGATTCGGACTCATGAGATCGAGAGAGTTTCTTATGAAGGACGCCTACAGTTTTCATGATTCATGGCTATCATTAGATGAGACCTACAAGCAGTTCTACGGTGCATACAGTGAAATTCTCCAGAGGATAGGGCTGGAATTTCTGGTTGTAGAAGCGGATTCTGGAGCCATCGGCGGTAATGAGTCTCATGAATTCAACGTTCTAGCCGATTACGGTGAATCTACGCTTCTCTATTGCGACTGTGGCTACGCGGCTTCAGATGAAAAGGCGGAATATCTCTTTAAGGAAGCTCCTCAAGAAAGAACCACAGATGACTTGCAACTCGTTCCGACGCCAAACTCGAGAACGGTAGATGAGGTTTCGACTTTCCTTGAAGTGAACTCTAAGGATATTGTGAAATCCCTAATATATAAAGGTAGAATGGGCTACTATATGGCTCTGATTCGCGGAAACGAAGAGTTGAATGAATCGAAATTGAAAGCTGCTCTTCAGGATCAGACTCTCGTTATGGCAACTCCTCAGGAAGTGTTGGATTTACTGGGAGTTCCGATCGGGTTTGTTGGTCCAATTGGTCTTCCAGAAGAAGTCACCATAATAGCAGATCATACAATAAAAGGTCTGAAAAACGCGGTTTGTGGAGCATTGAAAGAGGGATACCATTATTCCGGTGTTCTTCCCGGACGAGACTTCAAGATTGATTCCTGGCACGATCTCAAAATGGTCACTGAAGGAGATCCCTGCCCGAAATGCGGTACACCCATGAAATCCGCAAAAGGCATCGAAGTTGGACACATTTTCAAACTTGGGACGAAATATTCGGAAAAGATGAACGGATACGTGACCGACGACAAGGGTAATAGTGTTCATTATATCATGGGCTGTTATGGTTGGGGCGTGTCTAGAACTATTAGCGCGATAGTTGAACAGCTTCATGATGAAAACGGCATTATCTGGCCGCTAGCCGTAGCTCCGTTCGATATCATCATAACTGCAGTCAACATAAAGGATACGGTCGTTTCGGAAAAATCAATACAAATGTACGAACTTCTGAGGAAGGAGGGCTTCGATGTTCTCCTGGATGATAGAGAGATATCTCCCGGAATGAAATTCAAAGATGCCGACCTTATAGGTATTCCTATAAGAGTGACACTCGGTAAGAAACTCGCCCAGGGTATCGTAGAAGTAAAACTGAGAACAGAGAAGAAGCCTCTTGAAGTAAGTATTGATGAGGGATTCGATAGCCTTCTGGAAGAGATAAAGAAAGAACTCTCTAATTATAGACCTGTAAGTAAGATGGAGGCTAAATAATGGGAGTTTTTTCAAAACTTAAAGACGGTTTGAAGAGGACCAGAGAAGGCTTTTTCAAAAGGGTAAGAAAACTTCTCTCTTTTGAATCGCTTGATTCTGAATCACTTGAAGAGATTGAGGAGCTCCTGATATTGTCCGATATGGGTTCCGAAACGGCTGAGGAAGTCATCGAAGCCTTGAAAGACAGAACGGAAAAAGGAAAGGAACCCGTTGAAGTACTTAAGGAAGTCCTTATCGAGATACTTGACATACCCTTTGAGGTGCCACAAGCGAGACCTTACGTAGTTTCGGTGGTCGGCGTTAACGGTACCGGGAAGACAACCACAATAGGGAAGCTTTCCAAACTCTACTCGATCAAAGGAAACAAAGTGGTTCTCGCAGCTTGTGACACTTTTAGAGCAGCCGCGGTAGAACAACTAAAAATATGGAGCGAAAGAGCTAACGTTGACTTCATAAGCCAGGGTCAGGGCGCCGATTCGGCGGCAGTGGCTTTTGACGCTATAAGTCACGCAGCAAGTAAGGGAAAGGATGTAGTGATTGTCGACACGGCAGGCAGATTGCATACTCGAAGCAATCTGATGGAAGAACTGAAGAAAGTACATAGAGTGATCGGCAAAGCATCACCCGGAGCTCCAAATGAAGTGTTGCTAGTAATTGACGCAACTACGGGACAGAATGGCCTTGTACAGGCGAAAAAGTTCAAAGAAGCTGTCGATGTCACCGGAATCGTATTGACGAAGCTTGATGGTACAGCCAAGGGTGGAATCATTTTTGCGATCGTCAAGGAACTCGGGATACCGGTGAGATATATAGGCGTAGGAGAAAAGGAAGATGATTTGAAACCCTTCGACAGCAGGGAATTCGTGAACGCTCTTTTGTCCATCGGAGAAGAGAGTTCAGAGGAGGCTTAGGAATGGGTTTTACGCTTAAAAGCAGTTACGCTTTGAGAGCACTTTATAAGATGGCAAAGTCGACCCGTGAAGGCAAGGACAAGCTCTCGCTCGTCGAGATCGTCCAGGGAAATGAGATTCCAAGAGACTTTCTGGAGAAGATATTCGGTGAACTGAGACAGGCGGGGATAATAAAAGCCGTAAGAGGCAGGTATGGCGGGTACTGTCTGGCGAGACCTGCAAACGAGATACTATTGAGAGACGTTATACTGAAGCTCGATAAACCTATGAATTCATATCCATGTCTTCAACAGAACGGAAAGTGTCTTGAAGACCCGAATTGTACTGTTAAGTATGTATGGTTCAAACTATACAACGCAATGATGAGAGAACTAGGTTCCATGACACTCGGAAATCTTCTTGAATACGGTGACAAAATCGACCAGAACCCTCTGGAATCAGACGAGCTAAAGGAGAATCTCGAGTAGAAGACTTTGAAAGGAGGGGCGCCTGACCGATAGTGGAGTATAGTTGGCGTCGAATAAAATGAAAGCCGTTTATCCAGGTTCCTTTGATCCGATAACATATGGACATATAGATTTGGTTGAAAGATGCAGCAAAATCTTTGACGAGGTCGTGGTGCTCGTCATGGAAAACGTAAATAAGAGACATTTTTTCAGTCATGAAGAGAGAATTGGAATGGTAAGGTGCGGCGTGTCTCATCTTGAGAACGTTACGATTACAACGTACAACGGGCTTCTCGTTGATTTCGCTAGAGCCAGCGATGTGAGGATTTTGATTCGCGGCCTCAGAGCCGTGTCAGACTTCGAGCTTGAGCTTCAAATGGCTCACGCTAACAAGGCAATGCTTCCAGAGCTCGAAACTCTTTTTTTAATGACGGACACTTCCAACTCCTTTATCTCTTCTTCGATGGTCCGTGAAATTGCGGCATTCGGCGGGGACATCTCCAAATGGGTTCCCCCTTGCGTACAGGAAGAATTCAAAAGAAAGCTCGGCAAATGACTTAACATCACGGAAATTATTAATTGCACAACTGGGTTATAATTTTTCTTGGAATTTTAATGGAGGAGGAAATAAAAAATGGCAAATATCACCAGCGACATGGTAAAGAAACTCCGTGATGCCACTCAAGCAGGCATGATGGACTGCAAAAAGGCGTTGGTCGAAACCGATGGTGATTTCGATCAGGCAAAGGACTATCTCAGGAAAAAGGGCATACTGAAGGCAGATAAGGTTTCGGGAAGAGAGACGGCCGAAGGACTTGTTTATTCTTATATTCATCACAACAGCAAACTTGGGGTACTTCTTGAGCTCAACTGTGTCACCGACTTCGTGGCGAGAATGGAAGAGTTCAAAGAGCTAGCTCACAAGATTGCTCTGCAACTGGCTGCTATGGGAGCGAGATTCATCTCCCGCGAACACGTGCCTCAGGAGATCATAGATAAAGAGAAGGAAATATACACTGAACAGATGAAAGATACCGGAAAACCGGCAAACATAATAGAAAGAATCGTTGAAAGCAAGCTAGAGAGTTTCTACAAAGACAACTGCCTTATCGAGCAGGAATACGTTTTTGAAAGCGGCAAGACGATAAATGATCTCCTTGTTGAGTTGATTGCTAAGACCGGCGAGAACATTAGAATCAGCAGATTCGTCCGCTGGCAAGTAGGAGAGTCTGAAAACTGAGTTCGAAAGGTGAGCCAGGTGCTCACCTTTTTTTCGGAGGTGCTTATGTATAAGAGGGTGCTCTTGAAACTCAGCGGTGAGGTTTTGAGTGGAGAAGGCTCAAAAGGTTTTGATTCAGAGAGAACCGTCTTTCTGATCGAAGAGCTCCGCCCAGTAATTGAAAAGGGTATCCAACTAGCAATAGTGATCGGCGCCGGGAATATCATTAGGGGTCGTGAATTGTCAAATATGAGAGGGTCGAGAGCCGATGAGCTTGGAATATTAGGCACCATAATGAATGCCCTGTATTTGAAGGAAGCACTCTGCGTAAATGGTTTCCAAACGATAGCTGTCTCCTCGATCGCAGGGATTTCTTCTCTAGTTGAACACAGATACGATACCATTGAGGATGCTCTAAATGAGGGAAAGATAGTCGTTTTTGGTGGTGGGACCTATCTGCCTTTTTTCACGACAGACACTGCTGCCGCTGTCAGGGCGGTCGAAATCGGTGCCGATGTTTTGATAAAGGGTACGAAGGTTGATGGAGTATATGACAAAGATCCTAAGGTGAATGAAGATGCTTCCAAGATTGACAAGACAACTTTCTCTGAGGCTATCGAAAAGGGATTAGGAATAATGGACATCGAAGCCTTCTCGATCTGCCAGAGATACGGATTATCTGTAAGAGTTATAGACTTCTTCAACAAGGGTAACTTGTTCGATGCTATAATAGGCGGGAAAACAGGTACGGTGGTTTTACCTGATTAATTGGAGGTGGAGAAATGTACGCTCAGATCGTTGATCTAGTAGCCAGGGAGGTACTTGATTCAAGGGGGACTCCAACAGTTGAGGCCGAGGTATGGCTTGACGACGGTGGCCACGGCAGGGCAATAGTTCCTTCAGGAGCTTCAACTGGGAAGTTTGAGGCTCTTGAACTAAGAGATGGAGACAAGAAGAGATTTCTCGGAAAGGGCACGCTGAAGGCGGTTGAAAATATAAACGAAGTAATCGCTCCTGAAATCATAGGAATGAACGCCTTTGACCAGATAGCTCTCGATGCGGCTCTTCTAGAGCTCGATGGAACTGAAAACAAGGACAAGCTTGGAGCCAATGCAATTCTTGCCGTCTCGATGGCAGTCGCCAGGGCGGCCGCTGACAGCATAGACACACCACTGTACAAGTACCTTGGCGGAGTCAATGCAAAGGCTCTTCCAGTACCTTTCATGAACATCGTGAATGGCGGAAAACATGCAGACAACAACCTGGACATCCAGGAGTTCATGATAGTCCCCGCAGGGTTCGAGCATTTTAAGGACGCTCTAAGAGCTGGAGTAGAAATCTTTCATAATCTGAAGAAGCTTTTGAAAGATGGTAATCACTCAACTGCAGTAGGTGACGAAGGTGGTTTTGCTCCGAGTTTTGAGAACAACGAAGCCGCGTTGAAATATATCATCAATGCAATTGACGCTGCAGGATACAAAGCAGGAGAAGAAGTAATGATTGCCCTAGACAGTGCAGCCAATGAATTCTACAATGAAGACAAGGGTCTGTACAATATCGACGGAAAGGAGTTAACTCCAGATCAACTAATCGATTATTATTCTGATTTGACGAAGAGATACCCAATAATCTCTTTAGAAGATCCATTTGCAGAAGAAGACTGGCAGAGCTTCGCCAAACTCACCTCACTGATTGGTGATAAAATTCAGATAGTTGGGGACGATCTCTTCGTAACCAACATCAAGAGGCTTGAAAGAGGCGTGAAGGAGAAATCCTCAAATTCGATCCTAATAAAGTTGAATCAGATCGGCTCTGTCACAGAAACCCTTAACACGATTGAATATGCGCAGAAGCATGGAATGACCTGCGTGATTTCCCACAGATCGGGAGAGACTGAGGATACATTCATAGCTCACCTCTCAGTCGCCGCCAATACAGGCATGATAAAGACAGGTTCTGCATCAAGGACTGACAGAATCGCGAAGTATAACGAGCTTCTAAGAATCGAAGAAGAACTTGGAGAACAGGCGGAGTTCAGAGGCAAGGACTCCTTCTACAATCTCTAAGCAACTCTTATTGTAGCGCGGAGCCAATACGGTTCCGCGTTTTCATTGGAGGAAGAGATGCTGTTAGATATCATTGGCCCGGCAATAGTTGGGCCGTCGAGTTCCCATACCGCCGGCATGGCGAGGTTAGGCAGGGCCTTTCGGTCACTCTTTGCCAAAACGCCTAACGAAGTAAGATTTGTTCTAAACTCACCACTATTCGCAACTTTCAGGGGCCATGGTTCTGACAGAGCTCTAGTCGGCGGAATTATGGGGATCAAGGAATCAGATCCCTTGCTGAGAGACTCCTTCCAAATAGCGAAAGACAAGGGCATCTATTTCACTTTCGAAGAAGAAGATATGGGCGACTTGCATCCAAACACGGTTAAGATCAATGGGAGTTCCGGAGAATTCTTCTTGTCAGTTACAGGAGCATCGGTGGGCGGCGGTTCAATCAAAATCACAGCGATAGATGATTTCGACACCGACGTTACTGGAAAGTATCCCTCGCTGGTGATATTAAACGCGGATATTCCCGGGGCTCTTTCTCAAATCGTTGGGGAGATTTCTTCGAGCGATATGAACATCAGCAATCTCTTTCTTTCAAGAGTTGACCCGTTCAGGCACGAGGCTCTATGCGTAGTGGAACTGGATAATGAACCCGATGAGTATCTGCTTAGTGCAATAAAAAGGCTTGAAGTCGTGAAGAAAGTATCCTATCTCGAAAGGCTGGATTCACTGGTATGATAATGAAGTTTGAAGACCTTGTGAAAACTGCAAGAGACTCGAAGACACCGCTTCATAAAGTCGTCTCTAACTGGTACATGATGAATACTGGAAATGATCCAAGATTTGCCGAAAGTACTGCAAAAGAACTGGTCGGAGAGATGATGAATTCTTACCGCAGCAGGCTGCAAAAACCCGAGAAATCTCTTACTGGATGGGTCGGAGATAACGATGAAAAGGCGAGAAATCACAGTCCTGAGTTTCTCAGTTCGCTGGTCTATTCAGGAATTGGAATTGCCCTCTCGATGTCTGAGCACAATGCAAGCATGGGAAAAATAGTTGCATGCCCTACTGCGGGTGCCTGCGGTGTTGTTCCGGGAGCCCTCCTTTCTCTTCACATCAATCGAAATATTGACCTCGAAACCCTTGGAAACGCATTGTTGGTTTCTGGAGCGGTTGGTGAGAGAATAAGGAAAAGGGCATCGATTTCCGGTGCCGTATCAGGCTGTCAGGCAGAAATAGGAACTGCTACGGCGATGGCCTCCGTTGCCATAGTCTACGCTACGCATCCCGAAGAATACACTGCGCTTGAGAATGCCCCGGCGCTGGCGCTTAAGTCCCTTATGGGACTTGTATGTGATCCCGTTGGAGGTTTTGTTGAAATCCCCTGCGTCAAAAGGAATGCGTTTGGGGTATCTATTGCATTCACAGCGGCAGAACTGGCGCTTGCAGGAATTAAGTCGGCCATCCCCTTTGAAGAAGTCGCCGACTCTCTCGGAAGAGTGGGGAGAAGATTACCCGAAGAGCTCAAGGAAACGGCAAGAGGCGGGATCGCAATCACTCCGACTGCAAAAAAGATGGTAGCGGACTTCCTAGGTGGAGTTGACAAGAAGGTCTGATCGGTTTAGAATAGCCTTGCCCTATTCTCGGTTTGAGGCATAGCCCATTCCTAGATAGAGGATTATATGGGGAGGCAGATACATGGAAGTTAACAAGCAAGAACTAGTTAAGGAATATCAGATTCACGACAACGACTCGGGTTCGACCGAAGTTCAGATCGCAATTCTTACTGCGAGAATCAGGCATCTCACCGAACATCTCAAGAAACACCCCAAGGATTTCCATACGAGAAGGGGTCTTCTCAAGTTGGTCGGAAGAAGAAGAAAGATGTTGAGATACATCAAGACCAAGAAGCCTGAAGTCTACCTTGAACTGATTAGCAAGCTCGGGCTGAGAGGTTGATAGAAGTAGAAATCGTCTGGAGCGGTTTACCGCTCCTTTTTTGCGTGGATTTTACTCAGCTGATATAATTGATTATTTGATGAAATGAGAAAAAGAGGTGTTATTGTGAGTTATAAGAGATGGGAAAGGGAATTCTTTGGCCAGAAGCTCGTCATAGAAAACGGGAAGATGGCAAAACAGGCTGATGGAGCCGTTATACTCAAGTATGCCGATTCAGTCCTGCTAACTACAGTTAATGGAAATGAACAAGCGATGCCGGGAACTGATTTTCTTCCTCTTACCGTTGAGTATCAGGAAAAGTTCTATGCGGCAGGAAAGATACCGGGTGGTTTTCTTAAGAGAGAAAGCAGACCGAGCGACAATGCCGTTCTCTCTGCGCGAATAATAGATAGACCTATCAGGCCTCTATTCCCCGATGGGATGAGAAATGAGATTCAAGTTATAGTGACTGTCCTATCGGCCGATCCAAACAATCCGCCCGACATCTGGGGGATAATGGCATCGTCACTAGCATTGAATATTTCTCCGATTCCCTTTGAAGGAATCGTAGCCGGCGTGCAGGTCGGATATGTTGATGGAAAATACGTAGTGTTTCCCTCTGCAGAAGAACTAGAAAGATCCGAACTAGATATTGTTGTTGCAGGGACGGAATACGCAGTTGCAATGGTAGAAGGGGAGGCGAAAGAAGTCTCTGAAGAAGTAATGGTCGGAGCGCTTGAAGCAGCGCACGAAGCTATTAGATCGCTCGTCGCTTTTCAGAAGGAGATTATCAGTGAATTTCAGATCGAGAAATGGGAGATCGAGATACCGGCTGCCCCGGAAGGATTTCTCGAATCGTTCGATACACTGGTTGATAGAAATGAGCTCTCCGAGATAATGCTCACTCCTGGCAAAAAGAACAAGGACAAAGCCTTGAAGACATACAGGGACGAGATAATCGAGCAGTTTATAGAGAAAGCAAAAGAAACATGGTCCGAAGAGGAAATCGAAGACAACATGGGCTTTGTAAAGGACTTCTATCACGACATAGAAAAGGAAGTAATGAGAAAGAGAGTAATAGAAGACGATGTAAGGATGGATGGGCGTAAGCACAACGAGATTCGTCCGATTAATATTGAACTCGATCTTCTGCCAAGAGCACACGGTTCGGCTCTTTTCACCAGGGGTGAAACCCAGAGTCTTGGAATTGTTACTCTCGGGGCAACGATGGATGAACAGATAGTCGATACGATGTTTGAAGAGGGTTCGAAGTCGTTCATGCTTCATTACAACTTCCCACCTTTCAGCACCGGGGAAGTGAAGAGGCTTCGTGGTCCAGGCAGAAGAGAAATCGGGCACGGTCATCTCGCCGAGCGGTCTCTGAAGAACATTGTTCCTAACGGCGAATCTTTCCCATATACAATAAGAGTCGTTTCTGAAGTGCTTGAATCGAATGGCTCCTCTTCAATGGCAACTGTATGCTCCGGATCGCTCTCACTAATGGCCGCTGGAGTTCCGATGGAAAAGCACGTGGCAGGCGTTGCAATGGGTATGATTCAGGAACCGGAAAAGACCGTCGTTCTCACGGATATTCTAGGAAACGAAGATCACATGGGTGACATGGATTTCAAGGTTACTGGAACTCGTGACGGAATAACCGCCTTCCAGATGGATGTAAAGGTTTCCGGCGTATCAAGCGAGATAATGACAAAAGCGCTTGAGCAAGCGAGACTGGCGAGGCTCAAGATACTTGATCTTATGTACGAAGCCATTCCCGAACCGAGAAGGTTTGTCTCCGATTATGCGCCTATTATAAGAACGATTAATCTTCCTTATGAGAAGATTGGGGAGATTATCGGGCCCGGCGGAAAGGTCATAAAGAAGCTTTCAAGCGAGTATGATTCTACGATCTTCATAGATGACGAGAAATCTCAGGCTAAGATCGTTGGAAGCAATCGAGAAAAGCTCGATCAGCTGGAAAAAGTAATAGATGCGATAATATCCGAAGTTAAACCGGGGCAGCTCTTCGAAGGAAAGATCTCTAGAGCTGAAGCCTACGGATTTTTCGTAGAGCTAGCGCCAGGAAAGACTGGCCTCCTGCATATCTCAAAGATGGGTCCCAACGGCAAGGATTTCCTTAAAGAACACAAGGTTGGAGACACGATTGCCGTTGAAGTAGCAGGGACCGATCAGATGGGAAAAATAAGTCTGAAGCTTGAGGGCGTAGAGGTTAAAGAGGACAGTAAGCGAGATAATAGAAAACCATACCATAGGAACGACAGAAACGACAGAAATCGAGGAGACAGAAACAGAAAGTAGGTACTTGATGAATAATCATTATTTTAAGCTGCCGAACGGCGCAGTTATCATAGGTGAGCGAAAAGAAGAGACAAGAACGGTCTCGATGGCTTTCGCAATGAAGGTAGGTTCCGCTGATGAGGAAGACTCGATCAGCGGAGTTTCTCATTTTATTGAACACGCTCTTTTCAAGGGAACTCTTAGAAGAAATGCTTTCGAAATAAAGGAGCCGATCGAGAGAATAGGCGGTAGTCTTAACGCCTACACGGGAAGAGTCTCTACTGTTTACTATGCAAAGGTACCAGACACTAATGCCTCTGAGGCTCTGGAGATCCTTTTCGATTTGATCACCTCCCCTCGTTTTGACGAGGCCTCTCTAGAATTAGAGAGAGGAGTCATTTTAGAGGAGATCGCCTCGGCCGAAGACGACCCCTACGACAGAATATACGACATGACCATTGAGAAGGTTTGGGACAGGGATTTTGGCAGGCCGATTCTCGGCTACCAGGATACAGTTGAGAATTTAAAGAAAGAAGAAGTCTCCGACTTTTACAGTCACAAATACGTCGCAAACAACGCCATCTTTGCTGTCTCGGGAAATTATAACGAGGATCTTCTTAAGGATACCGAGAAAAAACTTCTTTCGATGCGGGTCAACGGTTCGAAACCCGTTGCCAAATCCCCAGTGATTTCACGAAAACCTCTGTGGATTGTTGAAAGAAGAAAGGACCTTCAGCAGGTTCATCTTCTGTTGACTAGAGACGCACCGGGCAGAAGAAACAAAGATGATTTCGATTCCTTCAAGATATTCAACACTCTCTTTGGAAGCGGTATGAGTTCCATACTGTTCCATAACATCCGAGAACAACTTGGAATGGTGTACAACATCAGTTCTGAATTTGTTTCGTACGCAGATTCCGGCGCATTTATGATAAATGCAAACACCGGCCCGAAGAATCTTGACAACTTGATCGCTTCGTTGAAAAAGGAAATGGGAAACCTCATAAGCCAGGGCGTAACCGAAGCTCAGTTTAACTATGGAAAGGAAAGGGCTAAAGGTAAGCTGTTGATGTCTACCGAAGGAACACTGCAGACGCTGAGCAGATTCCTGGATGACGTAGTTATTTGTGGGAAACCGGACTCTCTGGAGGATTTGATTGCAAGAATAGAAGCCCTTACCATTGATGATATAAACGACTCCATTAAGAGACATATCGCCGGCCCCTGGAATGTATCTCTACTTTTACCTGAAAGAATGCAGAACTCCACATTCTTGAAAGAAGAACGCTTCGAAATTTGAGTTAATCCGCATGAATTCACTGGAAGAAGAGACTGGAGGAAACGAACCTGTAACTTGACAACGGGAAGTGGTACTGGTAGTATAGGAATTGCTGACGCGAAGTTAGCGTTAGCGGGAAAGAC
>JAFGAP010000092.1 GCA_016933635.1 Kosmotogaceae bacterium | reverse complement strand
CTTGAACCCCCAACCTGCTGATTACAAATCAGCCGCTCTTCCGATTGAGCTACGTTGGCCCGACGCACGATACTTATTATATCTAATCACTTTATCCCTGTCAACAAGTCAAATAAAGAATTTCTTTATCTGAGAAGCGAGTCTACACGAATATCTTACTTAACTTTCGGAACAAGGATCATTAGCATCTCTTCATTTCTGATTCTAATGTAGCCTTCTTCAAGTTCCTTCAGGGCTACCGTGATCTTATCTCCGGCAGCTCTTACCGTTGCAGGATCAAGCTTCGGCCTACCGAAGTCCTCTAGATCCTCCGCTCTCTTGGCAGCGGCTACTGGAATCGCGTACTTGTGCCTTATTCTCTTAAGAAGCAAATCGTAATTAATAATCATCTGGTCTTCTCCTCAAACAAAAATCTTTCTCCCTTTTCTCTGATGATTCTATCAACACGCAGCCTTTCAGCGGTGATGATTGCCTCAAATTGACTTGCCGAGTGTTTTAAATTATCATTAACAACGAGATACTGAAAGCACTTCACCTGTTCAAGTTCCCACTTTGCATCTTCAAGCCTCGTTTTTAGAGATTCAGTGTCTTCTGTTCCTCTTGACTGAAGGCGATTGATCAGCTCTCCGTAAGATGGCGGTGCGACGAATATATAGACCGCGTCTCGGAGTTTGCTCATTATTGACATCGCCCCCTGAATGTCCACATCAAGCAGAATATCTCTGCCCAAATTTACGCTTTTGGCGACCTGATGCTTAGAGGTCCCGTAATAATTCCCATGGACTTTGGCCCATTCTAGAAACTCATCTTCCTTCTGAAGTCTTTTGAATTCCTCCAAAGTGACGAAAATATAGTCTCTTCCCTGAACTTCCTCAGGCCTTCTTTCTCTCGTAGCATAAGAAACTGAAAAGTCGAGATTATCGTTGGATCGGAGTAATTCTCTGAGTATTGAGGTCTTTCCGGCACCTGAAGGGCCGCTCATCACAAAGACTATACCTTTCATTCTTCAAAATTCTGTCCTGAAACCCTGATATCTTCCAGAAGCTTCTCGATATCGCTGAAAGTCTGCATAAATCTGGAAGCAATTGTCTCGGGCTGAATCGCAGAAAGTATTATGTGATTGCTGTCAGTTATTACAATCGCTCTAGTCTTTCTTCCATATGTAGCATCAATCAGTTTGCCTTCATCCTTCGCGACTTCCTTCAACCTTTTCAGCGGTGCCGATTCGGGATTCACTATCGCAATTACTCTGTCTCCTATGATAACATTTCCGAACCCGACGTTAATGAGTCCGTACAAATGAAACACCTCCTACTCTATGTTCTGAACCTGTTCCCTAATCTTATTGACTAGCGTCCTTCCTTCAACTGAAAGATTTGTAATACTCAGCTTCTTTGACTTTGAAGCGATTGTCGAGAGTTCACGATGCATTTCCTGACAAATGAAATCGAGCTGCACGCCGCTTTCCTTATCAGAAGCCATGACTCCTCTAAAGGATTCAATGTGGGAGATAAGCCTTACAATTTCCTCAGAAATATCTGCCCTTTCCGCAAGAAGCGCCACCTCCTGCTCCAACCTGTTATCGTCGAGCTGACTATCGGAAATCTGTTCTACCTTCTTCTTCAGAAAGTCCCGATAATAGACAACCATATCCTCAGAACTTTCCTGCAGTTCCTTTCCAATGGATTCAAGCCCGCACAGGTATTCATTGAGTGCTAGAGCCAGATTCTCGCCTTCTCTTTCTCGATCATTGTTAAGGTCGCTTATTGCCTCCAAGAGAAGTTCTTCAATTACACTCCAGATTTTCCTCGCGAGATCTTCCGACGGCTTGCTCCGCATAATTTCCTTAAACCTCGCCATTGAATCGACAGTTACATCCCCCGCAAGCTCAAAACGCTCTTTTATTGATTTCAAAGAATTGTAGATTGAGGAGGCTATTCCGAAATCCGGTTGAAGAAGATCATCACTATTCATCAGGGTAACATCGATTCTCGCCCTTACAGTTCCCCGCTTGAGATTCTCCTTGATAAACCTGGTAACATTCATTTCAAGCTCAGAGAAAGCATCTCCTATGTTCACATCCACATTCAAGTACTTTGAATTGACTGTCTTAAGTTCAACAAACACACTCACGTCTCGGACGGTCTTCTCGACCCTCGCATATCCGGTCATGCTTCTGAGCAATTATTATCACCTCAAAGGCGCTTAAGTCTAACTACAGTCAATTATAACCGTTTGTAGCTAAAATTTCAAAAGAGGAACCGTTTTCTTCAGTTTTTCTATCAGAAACGCCACATCTTCCTCGGTTGTGAACCGAGACATGCTGATCCTAATTGAACCTGAAGCAAGCGATGAATCAAGTCCCATGGAATCGAGGACGTACTGACCCCCATCTCCCCTAGAAGAACATGCCGAAGAAGTACCAACAAAGACACCCTCTTCAGAAAGCGCATTAACCAGAACCTCCGATCTGATCCCTGCGAAAGAGGCGTTAACTGTATTGGATATAGAGTTTCCCGGTGTATTCACAACTCCATCAAGTTCTTCAACGGTTTCTCTTATCCTACGCTGAAACCCTCTCAGCCTGGAAGATGATTCTTCTGTGCACTCGACGGCTCGCTGCAAGGCAATAGAAGCTATAACCGCACCGGGTACGTTCTGTGTTCCCGAACGCATTCCCCTCTCCTGACCACCACCTGTAATAAATGGCCTAATGGGTATGCCTCGTCTAACATAAGTAACTCCGACGCCTTTGGGTCCATGAAACTTGTGGGCAGAAACAGAGGCATAGTCACAGAAGCATCTCTCAAAATTGAAAGGGATCTTCCCAATCGTTTGAACGGCATCTAGATGAAAAAGGACTTTTCGTTTCCTAAGCTCTTCGCCAATCTTCTCATAGGGCTGAATAGCACCGGTCACGTTATTTACTGCCATTAGGGAGACAAGAAAAGTCTCTTCGTCAACCTCGTCGAGAAGTTTTGAAACACTGACAATTCCGTCCCTATCGGGTTCGACCTTTCTATAATCAATATCAGAATTTGCCTTTAAGTCTCTCAGAGTATTCAGAACTGCTTTATGTTCGATCGACGTAGTCACAATTCTCTTCTTTCTCCCTTTGAAAAGAACGCTAGATCTTAGAATCCAGTTAATGCTTTCCGTTGCGCAAGAAGTGAAATAGATTTCCCTTGGATCTGAAGAAAGAGAGCTGGCAATTTTCCCACGTGCTTCCTCGAGGTAACGAGCCTCTCTTAGGCCAAAAGAGTGCATGGAATTCGGATTAGCATACTCTTCGACGCACAGTTTTGCAAATCTTTCTGCAAGATCACTTTCCATTATAGTTGTGGCATTGTTGTCGAAATAACGCGTTAGGATTTTATCATCTCCTCGAATTCTCTTTCATCAATGATCTTGATTCCGAGGCCACGCGCCTTCTGTTCTTTTGAACCGGGATTTTCACCTGAAAGCAAGAAATCGGTATTCTTTGAGACCGACGAAGCCACTTCTCCTCCAAGTTCGATAATCTTCTCCTGAATTTCCTTTCTAGAGTATCCAGGAAGCGTTCCTGTTACCACAAACTTGATTCCCTTCAACGGTTTGGAACCAGGTGAATCTTCCTCCCGTATGTTCACGTACTTCATCAGCTCCTCGACTTCTTTCTTAACTTCCGGAGAAGAGAAGTATCTTCTAATATCTTCGGCCATTTGGTCACCGATGCCTGTAACTTTTCGCAGTTCATTCTCGTCTGCAGAGATAAGTATACGAAGACTGCCAAAGTAGTTTGCAAGATCTCTTGAGGTCTTTGATCCGACTCCTGGAATACCCAGGCCGGTTATCAGCTTGAAGAGAGGATTGTTCTTGCTCTTCTGGATGGCCTCGATCAGATTGTTTGCTGTCTTCTCGCCAATACCCTCACCGAGACTAAGAAGATCATCCTTGCTAAGCTTATAGAGATCCGATGGGTTTTTCACAAGGCCTGCTTCAACAATTCGCTCAACCAATTTCTCACCCAGTCCCTCAATATCCATTGCATCCCTGGAACAGAAAAAATGTATTCTTCTGCTTAATTTCGCGGGGCAGGTGGGATTCAGGCACTTCAGAGCGACATCCTCTTCTTTTTCTCTCCCCACTTCCCCGCCACAAACCGGACATCTAGAAGGCGGGTCTATCCTTTTTTCTTCACCCGTTCTCCTTTCCGGAACGCTTTTTACGATCTGCGGGATGATCTCCCCGGCCTTTTGGACTATTACAGTGTCAAAGAGCCTTATATCCTTCTCTTCAACAAATTCGAAGTTGTGCATGCTAGCTCTCTTTACTGTAGTGCCAGCAAGTTGAACGGGTTCTAGTTCAGCAACCGGGGTTATGGTTCCAAGCCTGCCAACTCCAAGTGTAACGTTGATTAGCCTTGTCATCGCCTGCTCGGCGGGAAATTTAAACGCTATGGCCCACCTAGGTGCCTTTGTCGTGTATCCCAGTTCCTGCTGCGAATGGAGATCGTCAACTTTCACTACCGTGCCGTCTACCGCATAATTGAGACTAGATTTCTTCTCCGACCATTTCTTCCAAAACGCTATCACGCCATCTGTTCCTTCAGCTAATTCACAGTTTGGCTCAACTCTCATGCCGATATCCTTCAAGAAGTCGAGCTGTTCGCTCTGACTTTTCAATTGAAACTTTGATGGCTCAATGACCTGATAAAAGAAGGCACTTAGTCGTCGCTTTGAGACCTCTCTGGGATCGAGTTGCCTCAGCGTTCCGGCCGCCGCATTCCGAGGATTGGCAAAGACCTGAAGATCATCTTCCGAACGAGTTCTATTGATCTTGTCAAATACATCCTTTGGAAGATAGACTTCGCCCCTCACTTCTATTGAAAGATCTTGCCTGAGACGCAAGGGAATCGATTTAATGGCCCTGATATTCTCCGTGACATCCTCTCCAACAAAGCCATTTCCTCTTGTGGCACCTCGGACAAGAAGACCATTGTCGTATTTCACTGAGATTGATAGACCGTCGATTTTCAACTCGCACATATAGCGTACTATTTCGATTTGGAGTTCTTCCCTTACCCTTCTGTCAAATTGAAACACTTCCTCTTCCGAATATGTGTTATCGAGAGAAAACAGTCTATATTCATGAACTACTTCCTTGAAAGAGTCGACGGGTTTCAAACCAACCCTAATAGTAGGCGAATCAGGCGTTTTTAGTTCAGGGTATTGCTCTTCAAGATCAATGAGTGTTCTAAGAAGTTTATCGTATTGGGAATCAGCGATTTCGGGATCGTCCAAAACGTAGTACCTGTAAGCATGATAATCTATCTCCTTTCTCAACTCGTCGATTCGTTTTCTTGCCTCTTCAAACGTTATCATCTTGATCCCTCCCGAAAATAATAACAATCGAGACCGCGTACTCTCGCTCATGGGATATGCTTACTGTTAGGTCAGCTTTTTTTGTCAGCTGCTTCAGTTCTTCGGACGGAATTGGTCCCCCTCCGTCGTCAATGAGAAACTGAATTTTGGAGAACTCGATGTCTTTTCTACCAAGAGCCTTTATAAAGGCCTCTTTAGCGGCAAAACGACCAGCGGCAAACTCCATCCTCCTCCGTTCTCCGCCTAGAGAATCAAAGATTACTTTCTCCTCCTCACCGAGAATTCTCTTTGCTATAGATTCAGTCATACGTGAGATTTTTACTATGTCGATTCCTGTTCTAATATTCAGGTTCAAACCTCCACAACGGTTACACCGCTTCCGCCTTCTGAGGGTGTTCCGATCCTGAAACTCTTCACCGCTTTTGAACGCCTGAGGTAAGCCCATACTCCCTCGGCAAGTTTGCCCGTCCCTTTCCCATGAATTATGTAGCCTTGTTTCTTTCCGTTGGCCCTTAGCATCTGAAGAAAATCATCAATGAGAATTGGAACATCCTCAGTGATATTGCCTCGAATGTCTATCTCCTGGCTCAAACTCCCACTCTCTAGTTCAAGCGAAGACATTTCGGATTCGACTAACGACTTTCCAATTACCCGGACACGTGATAACGGAACTTTCAGGGTAATCTTGCCCGAGTCTATCACTACCCTGTCACCGTCTATCTCACTAACGGTCCCTTCAGCTCCGCCTTCCAGAAGCTTAACGGTATCGCCAACCTCTGGAATCTGAGAATCGGTCTCTCCTGGAGAAGATGCTCCGAAATTTCTTACCTCTCCTCTTAGCTTGTTAAGCCTCTTCACAGCTTCAACTTTGTCTCTTTCGCCGGGAGCTCTTGAAAGGCTTATGGCCTTTTCAACATCCTTGATTATCGACCCAAGCTTTTTCTCCAGTTCGTCTATTTCCTTACTTACGTCTCTGTATCTCTTCTCCTTTATCATAGATAATTTCTCTTCGAACTCCTTTGTCCTTTCTTCTAGCTCTCTTCTAGTCCTGTCGAGATCTCTTCCTTCCTCTTCCAGAGAAGATCTCTCTTTATGGAGCTTCCCGATCACAGCTTCGAGATCTCTGGCCTCACTATCGATATAGGAGCGGGCTCTGTCAATTATCTCTTGTGGAAGGCCAAGTCTTCTCGAAACTTCTAGAGCATTTGAAGAACCGGGAATGCCCATCAATAAACGGTAAGTAGGTTTGAGGGTGGTTATATTGAATTCAACACTGGCATTGACAACATCGGAACGCTCCATCGCATAAAGCTTGATTGGGGTCAAATGCGTCGTAAGTATCAGCCTAGATTTCTCCATTAATCTTTCAATTATTGCTATTGAGAGAGCCGAGCCCTCGACAGGATCGGTGCCTGCACCTAACTCATCAAGCAAAACCAGCGAACTCTCATCTGCATTTCCAATTATTCTAATTATTCTGGATATGTGTGATGAGAATGTACTCAAACTCTGCTCTATAGACTGCTCGTCACCTATATCGGCGAAAAGTCTCATAAATAGTGGAATCTTCGACATTCCATCTGCAAGAACAGGAAGACCACACAGCATTAGAAGTATCGAAAGGCCTATCGTCTTCATTGCAACAGTCTTTCCCCCGGTATTCGGCCCGGTAATAAAAACACCGTTAACTCCTTCTTCCATGGTGAAGGTGATTGGTACCACCTCTTCATCACCGATCAACGGATGTCTAGCATCTTTGAGCAGAAAGTGTCTTGAAGGCGACGGCTCTATGAAGGCACCCTGTCTTTTTCTTGAGTATCTACATGCTGCGTAAAGACCGTCAAGAATTCCGAGTGCCTTAAGCGAAGGCTCTAGCCTTTCAAATGTGCTGAAGAAAAGGGTCGTGAGTTCTCTCAGTATTCTCCTGACTTCCTCCTCTTCCCTGGACAAGAGAATCCTCATTGAATCATTTAGATTGATGAGCTCCTGTGGCTCGAAATATACCGTCGCGCCGCTGCCGGAAGAACCATGAATAACACCTTGATGCTCATTCTTCTTGCTCGCCGAAAGCGGCAAGACATAACGGCCTTCTCTAGTCAAAACAAGACTATCAGTTAGGCTGTCTTTGTATCTGTTCATTATTGAATCCAGTCTTCCCCTGAGGTTTTTGTTAAGGTTTTTCAATTCGTTTCTGATTTCCTTCAGTACAGGAGAAGCATTATCCTTGATCTGACCATCCTCTGAAATCTTCTTTCTTACCTCACCTATAAAACCGCGTTCGCAGGATAGAAGAGCGGCAATCTCATATACGGCGGGAAAATCTGGAGAGACCCGATCAAAGAACTCTCTTAGACGACACAAGTTATCCATAGTCACGGCGCTTCGGAAGAGTTCTTCACCACCAAGGCTGTACCCGCGTTTAGATCTTATTATATAGTCGCTGAGATCGTGAAAAACCGTGAAAGGCGGTTCCCCTTCCCTAAGAAGTATTTCGTTGAACTCACTAGACCTTGTGTATAGGATTTCTGCGTCTTCTGCCATTGGACGCAGCGATTTCACTCTCTCTTTACCGTACTTGCAAATTGCCCTCTGAGCGATGTCAGCAAGAACGGAATCGAATTCCAGCAACCGGATTGCATCATCGAACAATGAATCCATCGGGTAGGTCCACCTTTCTGACAATCTTCGGCATAAGTCTCTCTCTGTTCTTTCTATCGTAGAGTGCGATTAAGGCATAGACTACGGCAATAGAAGCAAAGGCCGCTACAAGAGCCAATCCTTCAGACTTTAGGACCATGTTCATTACTATCAGAGTACCGAGAAAGACTGCAAGTGGAATACCATAAACTATCATCGATACTCTAGTAGCACTCATGTTACTCATCTCAATTTCAACGGTGTCACCCGGATTAACCTTCACTCCGTTATGCAAAGCCCTTATCGTAATCTTCTTGTCGCTCGAAGAGACACTGCAACTACTCCTTGATCCGCAAGTAGAACAGGCCTCTGTACGCGCTTTTTCAAGGAGCGCAATATCTCCCTTAAGCTCCTTCACAACAGCTAACTCTCTCATGTTCACCTCCGCTAAAAACGGTAAGAAATCTCACCACCTGCATGAAAAACTGGAAGTGTTTCCATTCCGAAGAACTTCTCCAATTCCAGGCCGACTGCTACTCCGAAGGAGAGAAAACCGACCCGAACGTATACAACGGGAGTAATCGAGAAGAATATGCCGAATTTATCGAAGTTTGCCGCCATCAGACCTACTCTTGAAACAACTCTAAGTCCGACAGCCGACTCCTCTGTCAAGTCATATGCCTGACCGGCAAAAAGCTTTATCAATGTGTTAAAGTGACCCTTTATATAGAAATCCTCAGATGAAGCCGGAGAAACAAAGGAAAAATTTCCTCCCAACTCAAGAGAATTCTTGCCCTTCTGGCTAAATACATAGGCCACATTGATTCCATCATATACCAGGTTGTCGTCTTCAGAACCGAAACCGGAATAGTGAATCCCATCTATGATTAACGAAGCTAGACCCAAAGAGCTTATCAGAAATACCATCAATAACACAGTCATCGCCTTCACACGACACCTCCAGTTCATCGAAATTATAGCATGCTATTTAGTGACGTTGCGAAGGCAACGTGTTCTTCGTTACCCTTTCCAAAGCATCAGCTGAGCAGGGCCGCAACATATCCCACGGTCCTGTACCTGTCTCCCATCACCTCACCACTTGTTGTACTGCAAAGCACTTCCATCGATTGAAAAGACCCTCTAACCGCTACAATTGGCCCAAGACCACAAGCCGAAATCCTCTTTTCTCGAGAGAGCTCGTAGGACTCTCTGTACTTCCCGTCTAGAATTAGGCTTAAAAGCTCATTGTCCTTTTCCATCGTTACCTCATGGGCCTCGTAGTGGTTCAAATCTGAAGAGGCAATCACCAAAACATCATTTCGCTTGCTCAACTCTTGCTTTATGATCTCTGACAGACTCAAAGCAACTTCTACTCTCTGATCCGTCATTATTAAAGGAACAATCTTGAAATCGGAGTAAAGAAATTGCAGAAACGGCAATTGGACTTCAATAGAGTGCTCATATAAATGAGCAGAAGTGTCCGGCTTAATCATTCCATTTGACTCAGCCATTAGCGACCTGCCAAGGTCGCGATCTATCTCGACACTGCCCAGCGGTGTTTCCCACGCCCCTTCGAGCCACAGCGACAGCTTCGTACCCAGACCCGTGTGGTTCGGTCCAACAATCACGACCGTTGATGGTCTAACGAGCGTAGCTGCCTTCCAGTATGCCCATGCGGCTACCGGACCGCTAGCCATATAACCGGCGTGAGGTACTATCAGACCGATAGGTCCTTCATTCTTCTCCGAGCTTTGCGGAAGACTTCCCGGTCCGACAGGATGGAAAAAGCAATTCCTTATCTGGCTTTTGAGATCCTCTCCGTTATCAGCATAGAACTTACCGCTCACAACGGGTCTCCTTATCACGGCTCAACCACCTCCGCTGTGATGAAGATAACCAGTTCTCTCTT
>JAFGAP010000007.1 GCA_016933635.1 Kosmotogaceae bacterium | reverse complement strand
TAGATACGTCCTACCTCTTCGACAAGATCAATCTCCTGTCTCGTATCGTAAGACCTGAACGCCGGTGGAGTGACTTTCCATCCGAAGTCGGTTCTCTCGGTATTGAAACCCAGACTCTCAAGTATTGTACCTATCTTATTAGAAGGAACTACGCCACCCAGTCTATCGGTGATGAATTCCTCTCTCAAATCTATCGTCTTTACTGGAGCCGTCCCGCCCGCATCAACAATCTTCGAGGCAACTGAAGCCCCACTAAGCCTCTCCATGAGATCGGCAAGGCGACGAATCACGTATATTGAATCTTCATAATCTATTCCTCTTTCAAATCGATACGAACTATCGCTTGAGATTCCTAACTTTCTCGATGTTTTTCGAATTCTCACAGGATCGAAGACTGCGACTTCCAAAAGGACTCTTTTCGTTGAGAAATAGATTCCGGAATCCTCACCGCCCATGACCCCCGCCAGAGCGAGTGGCGTTTCACCGTTGGTAATTAGCATGTCGTTACTGTCGAGCTGAACCACTTTGCCGTCCAGAAGTTCGAGCTTCTCACCGTCTCTTGCTGAACGAACAACGATTTCCGTAGATCCTATCCTGTCGACATCGAACGCGTGGATAGGATGTCCCGATTCAAGCATCATATAGTTTGTTATATCAACAACATTGTTTATCGGTCTCAAACCGGCTGCCACCAATCTTCTCTTCATCCATAAGGGAGAATCGCAGATTCTTACGTCGCTCATCAACAAAGCCGTATATCTTGTGCAGCCTTCATCTCTTAATGTTACCTTCAGCAGCCCGTCGTCTCCAACGGGGATTGAGTCATCAGCAGAAGGTCTCTCCACCTTTCTCTCGTAAATGGCACCGAGCTCTCTGGCCATTCCAACGACTGAGAGACAGTCGCCACGATTCGCAGTCAGCTCCACTTCGATAGCCGCCGAGTCAAGTCTAAGCATCTCAACTACGGAGTCTCCAGGTTTGCCCTCCTCAAGCCGCATTATGGTTTGCGACTTTTCTTCAAGCTCTAGCTCCTCAAGTGAAAGGAACATTCCTTCAGATGAAACTCCGAGAAACTCTTTATTCTCGATCTTAGTACCGGAGATGGAAGAGCCTTCGGGCATCACCGCAACGGTTTCGCCGTCCTTAACTGTCAAATCGGCAGTAACAATTGATAATTCACGAACCCCAGAATCTACCTTTGTTACCAGAAGCCGGTCACTCTCGGGATGAGCTCTGACTGACTTAATCTTCCCAACCACCGCCCCCTGGATATGGCCCCAAGGATACTCTATTCCCGCCACTTCCGTACCGCTGAGTGAAAGGCTGTTGCTCAATTCCTCGGGAGATTTGTCGCTTATGTCAATGAATTCATTGATCCATTCGAGATACAGTTTCATATTACGGCCCTCCTGTAACCCCTAAGGAAGCGTCTGTCATTGCGAAGAAGGTCCCTGATGTCTTCAAGATCGTACTTAAGCATTGCGATTCTCTCAAGGCCGGTTCCAGCAGCAAAACCGCTCCAGACCTCCGGATCATAGCCTACGTTTCTAAACACGTTGGGGTGTACCATCCCCGCTCCCAGAATTTCAAGCCATCCACTTCCTCCACAGCTTCTACAACCAATTCCTCCACATATTCCACAGCTAACATCGACTTCAAAACTCGGCTCGGTAAAAGGGAAGAAGCTTGGACGCAGCCTTATCTTTCTGTCTTCTCCAAAGAGCCTCTTGGCAAAATGGTCCAGCGACCCCTTTAGATGGCTCACCGAAACACCCTTATCTACAAAGAGGATTTCGAACTGATGGAACATCGGTAGATGTGTCGCATCGGGAGTGTCTTTTCTGTAGCATGTTCCGGGAGCGAAAATTGCAAGAGGGGGCTTTCTTGATTCCATCGTTCTTATCTGCACTGGCGAGGTATGTGTTCTAAGAAGTCTTCCGTCCTGTAGATAAAATGTATCCTGCATATCCCTTGCAGGATGCCACTCGGGAGTATTCAATGCTTCGAAGTTGTAGTAGGAAGTCTCAATTTCCGGACCTGTGGTCACTTCGAAACCCATACTGACCCAGATACTCTGCACTTCTTCCATTATCTGCGTAATCAAATGTAGAGAACCGATGTCTCTTTTCTTTCCGGGAATTGTATAATCCAGTCTTTCAGATGCTTCCCTTTCTCTTTTGGCCTGATCCTCTAGTTCAGTTTTTCGAGAGCTGAGAGCCTCTTCAATGGTATTTTTATACTCGTTCACGGTCTTTCCATACTCTCTTCTCTCTTCAGGAGGAATCTCTTTCAGCTTTTTCATAAGAGAAGTTATCAAGCCTTGCTTTCCAGTGAGGCGTGACTTTTCTTCCTGAAGCTCATTAAGGTCAGATATTTCCATCACTCTGTCGAGGACTTCTTGCAGATTAATATCGAGTCCTTTCACTACAGCACCCCCAAAAAGTGTAAAAAGTGACTATAATGGTTTTTTCTTGCAGTCTGAACAGGTTCCCTTGTAGATAAGTTCGAGAGATCTTACCTCGAAGTCGGTTAGCTCAATAGGAAGCTCCTTCATGCAGGCTTCGTAATATTTCATCGGAATATCAAAAACCCTCCCACAGTTATCACATATGAAGTGGCCGTGAGGCTTCACATTTGAATCATAGCGTCTCGAATTCTTAGAAACAGCTATTGCCCTTATGATGCCTTCCTTTTCGAGAACTTCCATTACGTTGTAAACCGTAGCCATCGATATATTAGGATAAACCTGTATTGCCGACCTGAAAACCTCCTCGGCTCCGGGGTGACCCTCATGATCCCTAAGGATCCTTATTATCGCCACTCTCTGAGGAGTAATTCTGTAACCTCTGCTTTTTAGAAGAGCTATCGTGTCCTTTATTTCCATACAATTGAAGCCTCCATAAAAGGTTTGAGTTGATTATACAACAGAATTCAGTCAATTTTGAGAAATCTTTATGAAAACCTCAATAAATCTTGCTTTTAGTAAACGAGCCGGATTCAGTAGAGATCCTCAAGAAGAGAAGAGAGTGTTTCAGTATTTATCATTCCTAGTAGACTGACCGCAGAGGTGTCCGAGAGTCTCTCAATCGCATAACTATAACCGTTTGCCTGGGCCATCTGCGCCGAGAACTTCTGAAGATAGTCCGGCTCGGTGTTGAAAGAGAAGTACAGAACCATTCGCCCATACTCGATGGAATACATTAGAACCGTATAAAGATATGTCTTTCCGTCAGTTGCGAAATCCATCGAAGACCAGGCAAAGTGTTTTTCCAGCATTGTCTCTGAGAAGTAGATTGGGGGACGGATTATTATCATGCCTTCAGTCGCGTTCGACAACTGTGTCAAAGCTTCGTGAGACATTTCGGAGTAATTCCTGTAACTCGCGCTAATAGTATGAAATGGATATGACTTAACCAGCTTCAACAACTTGTAGCTGTCATCGTAAGTAACCTCGAACGACAGGTTGCCCGATGATATGGTAATCTTCCTGCTGCTGGGAAGATCTAGAAAGAGATCGACCACATAGCTCTTCCTGTTCACCAGGTCAATGAAGTTGTCTTCCACATCTTTGATTTTCGTGAGAGGTTCGAAGGCAATACTTCTTGTGCGAAAGATTGCAAAATGGCCAGAGCTGTTTCTCACCCATCCAAATTCACCTTTTGCAGAAGAATACGATGTAACCAGTTTATAAGGACCGGATTTTATTACTCGCTCGTTCTTTGCAGTAGTAACTATTCCGCTCTCTTGTACGTATCTATCTACTTCATACGAAGAGTTCTTCAGAACATCTACCAGGGTAGTTAACTCTTCGACAGCATCCTTTCCAACCGCCAGCCCGACAACAAGCAACAGGACAACGAGTACGGACAGTTTTTTCACGGCGATTTCACTCCTTCTGTGTCTTAGAGCGTCTATAGATCAGTAGGTCGTGCTAATTCCAGAGATCTCAAAATCACTCTCTACAGCCGATTCACTTAGAAAGCCGAGCGAACGCTCCATTTCCTTCTCCATCATAACAAGATCGTTCCCCTCGACTTCGTCCTGCGCAAAGGCATTCAGATTGACCCTGAGCCTTTCGTTCAGAGTCGAGCTACTGCCAAGAACATTTGCGAGCTGGTAAAGCTCTCCCTTTTTCTTAATCAGAATAGTATTACCCGTGAAGAACGAGACAGAAAAGATACCCAGGACTAAACAGGCAGCTACGGTACCGAGAATTCTGTAAGGTCTGCTCTTCAGCTTCCTTACATTGCTCAGAGTTCTTTTCTTTAGTTCATCAGATGGCCTGTAGCAGCAAATTTCTTTCAGAGCCCCTAAAGCCTTTACATAGCCCTTCAGTTCTTTCTTTTCATCCACCCTCAGCTTATCAAACGGGATCTCTCGATCCAAAATACGGACAAATCTTTCTTCATCCAATGTAACCTACCTCCTCGAGAAGCTCTTTAAGCCGCTTTCGAGCGTAATGCAATCTGCTCTTGACCGTGCCGACCGGTTTATCGAGTATGTCGGCTATCTCCTCGTATGACAGATCATCTATGTCTCTCAACTTAATTAGCAGTCGATCATCTTCAGCAAGTTTCGCAACAACAGACATCAGTTCCTCAAAAGAGATCTCGTCCATGACTTCCCTAAACACATTCGTCGTTGCAGGGGGTTCAAACGTGACCTTATCTTCACTCTCTCTGAAATCCGTAAGGAATTCGTTGTTTCTCTTCCTTTTTACAAGCGTATCCTTACAGACATTCACGGCTATTCTATAGAGCCAGGTTGACAGTTTTGCGTCCCCACGAAACTTTTTTACGTTCTTGAAGACCTTTATAAAGACCTCTTGGATAACATCCTCAACATCATCGTATCCAAGGTATGATTTTACGACACTTCCCAACCTCGGAGCATATTCATCGTACAAGACTTCGTATGCCCAGACCTTCTTCTTCTTTAGTCCATCTATTAACTTCTTTTCGTCCAACCATACCACCCTAATCTGTTCTATATGACGATGGAGAAGCGAACACGGTTCAACCTCGCGCGTTAATTATATAATTATCCTTAATCGATCATAACACCGGAGAAGAGACTATGAATCTTTTGAAGAGCGAATCATGAAAAACGAGACGATTCCGAAGCGGAAAAGAGAAACTTTGAAAAGCGAATCACTGAACTCGAAAAAGCCAATAATATCAGATAAAATTGAAGGTGAGAATACTTATTCACATTACTGGAGGTGAAGTATTGAAAAGGGAAGATGCAAAGAAGCTCAGTGATAAGCTAACGATGAGGAAAAAGAGCGCCTGGTTCACGCTTGATAAGGAAGATGTCTTCGCTTACTCGAAAGAGTACATGGATTTCATTGGCAAATC
>JAFGAP010000091.1 GCA_016933635.1 Kosmotogaceae bacterium | reverse complement strand
CCTAGTGCTGCTATTATTCAGTCACTAGTATGATATTCCCCACGTAATCTCCGGTGGGAGAGTAGATTCTTCTGTTCAACGAATCATCTGAGGAGTCAAACTCCGCCGTTCCGACCAATGTTTCTTCAGATTCATTGATTGAGTAGAACCGAATCTCATCGAAACTGAATTCCCAGTCGGTTTTGATAACAGCCTGTTTTCGATCGGATACTATTTCATACTTACCGGCAACAATCCTGAGGTTTTCCGAATCAATTAAAGGAAGCGCATATGAGATTTTTACAACCTTTTCTGACGCTATGACTTGAAGTCTAAATCCCTTCTTAGTCTTCATACCTAGTTCATCTGAGACTTCGAGAATTACCTCTCCTTCACCGATATTGGCTCTTTCCGGAAGGAAATAATACCTATCTCCCACGATTTCACCTGGCCCTGAAATAAGTCTGAATCGAAGCGCTTCGCCGTCTGGATCGCTTGCGAAGGCTCGAAGGTACAAAGAGAACTCCTTTCCAGCCTCCACGATACTATCTGGCAAAAAAACGTCCGGTGGCCTGTTTAGATTTCTTACCACGATTTTGATCGGAAGACTCTGACTTGAGCCATTAGAGTCTATGGCTGTGATTGTGGCTGCCTTCTCACCACTGTCATCAAATCCGGGAGTGTAAGTATAACTATTGGCTGATATGCTTCCGATCCCTTGTACTTCGAACCGAAGATAATCTCCGTCAGGGTCAGCGAAAAGACTTCCCAGATCGAGGTCAAGAGTGAAGCTCTCCATGATGCTGGTGTCTATCGAAGGCGATAACGTTACAGGCGATCTGTTCACGTTTTCTACAGTAACTCTGAAGAAACCTACGCTTTCAAGTCCTTTTTCATCTTTTGCCTTTAGTGTTACTTCGTGTATTCCTTCGGAATCGAAATCAGGAGTGAAGAGATAATGGTCATCCTCAATGAAGCCGGGTCCATCTGCAATTTCAAAGGTGACCTCATCTCCATCAGGATCGAAAATGAAGCCCTTCAGGTATATTTTTAAATTCTCTCCCTCTTTTATAGATTGATCGGGAATAGATATTTGAGGAGGTCTGTTGACATCTATTACAGAAATGATTAGTGGTAGAGAAAGACTTCCTTCGTTGATGTCAGAAGCCGTAATTATGGCGCTTTTCTCCCCTGCCTCGTCATAACCCGGTGAATACGAGTAGTTGCTGCCCTCAATCTCTCCGATACCACCGAGACTGTATATCAATTCCTCTCCATCCGGGTCTGAGAATAGAGGTTCAAGATCGATTTTCAAGGAAGAGCCTTCATGGATCGAAGTTCTTATTTCTTCTATTGACGATTCGGGGTTCCTATTCCTGTCTTTGACATCGATTCTGATCAACAAACTATCTGACAGTCCGTCGGGATCTGTGGCGGTTACAGTTGCAACCTTTTCTCCCTTATCGTTGTAACCCGGAGAGTACTGATAGCTGTTGTCGACGACTATACCATAGCCTTCCACTTCGAATCGCAAATCATCACCATCAGCGTCAACGAAAAGACTCCCCAGATCGAGGTCAAGAGTGAAGCTTTCCATGATGCTAGTGTTTATTGATGGAATTATCTTAGCCGGAGAACGATTAACGTCTTCCACTTTTATGGCAAATGTCCCCGTGCTTTCCAGCCCTTTAATATCTATTGCAGTCAATATGGTTTCGTGTATCCCTTCGGAATCGAAGCCAGGAGTGAAGAGATAATGGTCATCCTCAATGAAGCCTGGTCCATCTGCAATTTCGAAGGTGACCTCATCTCCATCAGGATCGAAAATGTAGCCCTTGAGATATATTCTTAGCGTTTCTCCCTCTTTCATCTCCCAGTCTGGTAGAGTAAGCTGAGGTGGCCTGTTGACTTCATTGACTCTAATCGTAAAAGAAGCCGTGTTTGTTGCTCCTTTTTCATCTTGGAGAATCAACAGAACCGATTTGTCTCCTGCATCTGAGTAATCCGGTCTGTATGTGTAGGATCCGTCAATGATCTCTCCAGGCCCTTTTAGGCTGAAGGTCACGTTATCTCCATCCGGATCGATTACCCTGGAAAGCAAATCAAAAGAAAGGAATTCTCCCTCATTCACGTTTATGTCGCTAAGCAAGGACTTTGGCGGGCGGTTCACGTCTCTTACGAAGATTTCGAAGCTGGAAAAGGCTTCGTTACCCGAATCGTCTGACGCTTTGATTCTAACGGTTTCAGTTCCAGAATCCGAGTATGATGGTTTGAAAGTGAACACTCCGTCGGCGATTTCTCCCGGACCCTCTTCTAGGGAAAGGACAACCTTGTTATTGTCTTCATCGACCACTTTTGAAGAAAGGTCGACCGAGAGAACCTCTCCTTCATTAACTATCTGATTCTCGAGCTTCAAAACAGGTGGGGCATTGACATCGATTACTTCGAGTTCGATATCTCGTGCTGTTTCATTTCCATTGGAATCCTTTGCCACTACTCTCAAAACTGTCTTACCGGAATCATTGTACCCTGGAGAGTATGTGTAAATTCTTCCATCAAGCTCCCCAGGGCCTTGAACAGAGTATTCGAGTTCCTCTCCGTCTGGGTCGACTGCTATCGAGCTCAAGTCGATAGTAACTGTTTCACCTTCTTGAACTACGATAGGAGAAGTGTCTATTTCCGGTGGGCGGTTTACTCTAACTACATTTATAATCATTTCTTGTTGAGAACTCTTTCCTTTTTTGTCGGTCGCCCTTATACTTACACGAACTTCTCCCTCGTAAGAGAACCCCGGTTCGAAAACGTAGGAAAAACCAGATACTGTGCCGGGACCTTCTACCAGCTCAAGAACAACGTCGTCGATTTTTTCGTCGTTAACGAACTCCTTCAGATTTGCAGATAGCTTCTCGCCCTGATTCACTACCTGAACGGGTAACTGTAGTTTTGGTTCCTTGTTTAAGAGCGCGGGAAGTGCAACAATCAGAACAATTGCCACGGCAACGGCCGCGATGAGTACATATATCATCCATCTCTTCATCATTTCTCCCCCTTTCTCGCGATTACCTTCCTTCAATTATCTGCTGATATTGATCCAAAAGATTGCTGTTCCAGTTTCTATTAATTGATCTCCCTTTTGCGATTGACTGCTTTCTCGATTTCTTCATTAGTCTCTGATGAGATATCCTGCTCAAACAGGACAACGACTTCGTCAAATCCCATTCCGAGGAAGAGACCATGAAAGAAGTTTCGTGCACTTTCTCTAGATGTCTCTTCCACCCCCATTTCCGAGGCGTTCTGAAGTGCCTGTTTTTCGATTTCGTCGCTGTAAGACTGAAAAGTCTTCAACATATCTCTATTACCAAAGATCCTTGTCAAAACACCACTCTGGTTGATTACCCTAATATCGGGAATCTTACTCTGGGGGATTGTAACTTCAAGTCTTGGAGGCGGTAAGACGAGTTTAATCCTTCTCGCTTCTCCTTCATGAATTTCGATTGAATCCTCCTTTAACTTTCTTAGGTCTAGATAACCCCGTACCTGAAAGGGAACGATGAAAATAAACCGTTGAAATGTTCCGGGAACAAGGCTTTCCCGCTCAGGTTCGAAAATCAGAAGCGTTGTCATCCTCGCAGTACTCAGTTCGGAGATCCTCTCCACTTTGTGAATTATCGATTCAGTCCTGAAGCTGGTCTTTCGCCTTGACAAAAGAATGAACGCTGCAAGCAGAATCACAAGTGCAATCAGAACAACATTCAGTATCAACAACGAGTCACCTCCAAATACTGACGACCAGCAGAGGGTATTCGTAATAAGCCGTCATTCCGCTGCCCTTGGCAGCCATTATACTACTTCAATCAATGTGGAAACTAAAGCAAGTCGAGAATCTGCACATAGATCAAAGAATCCCTCATCTCTTCAAGAATGGTTTCCTAGACCTATATTGATTTTGAATGAGTGAGAGCACCAGATCCCTTTATTGATCCTCGGAAAGAATTTTCCGCCATTCGCTCGGAATTTCCATCTATTCCCACAATGATATCCTGTTGTAGCCAAATGCCTATACATATAATCGAATGGAAAAGGCCGATACAGTTTTACACATCATAAGTCCACAAAGCCAGGAATTAACCCTTCTCTTTCAAACACAAATAGGCATCTCCCTCTATCTTTCATACCAAGTTTATCAGAGAAGAAAGAAAATCCATCCTGCGAACAGGTTTATCGATCAAATACATAAGTATGATAACTCTCGTGACAATTCTTACAGTGATATAATTAAAACAATCTATATCGGAATTAAAGAAGGAGGTTTGATTTGAATGGAGTATCGTAAAGTTGGTAGAAGTGGGCTTCTAATAAGTGAGTTAAGCCTCGGTTCATGGCTTACCTTTGGTGCACAGCTAGATATAGACAATGCAAGAGAAGCGATGAGAGAGGCTTACAGAGCTGGAATAAACTTCTTCGACACTGCGGAGGCATATGCCAGCGGGATGGCAGAGTCGATGATGGGTGAGATTTTGAAGGAGTTCAAGCGGGAAGAAGTAGTTGTTTCAACTAAGATATTTTGGGGAGGAAACAAACCAAATCAAAAGGGACTCTCAAGGAAGCATTTACTTGAAGGAACCTGGAATTCTCTGAAACGACTTCAGTTAAATTATGTCGACATTCTATATGCTCACAGGCCAGATCCAGAGGTTACAATGGAGGAAGTGGTCCTTGGGATGGATTACATTGTCAGAAACGGCCTCGCTTTCTACTGGGGAACATCTGAATGGAGTTCCAAAGATCTGGAAGAAGCTCATGAAGTTGCCGACAGGCTGAATGCCATTCATCCAGTTGTCGAACAGCCTCAGTATAATATGTTTGTGAGGGAAAGAGTGGAGTCGGAATATCAACCGATCTACGAGAAGTATGGTCTAGGGCTTACCGTTTGGAGTCCCCTGGCGAGTGGTCTACTTACAGGTAAATACAACAAAGGAATTCCAGAAGACAGTAGATTGGCAAAATTTCCCGGTTTGAAGAAGCATTTGGAAGAGAACAAACTTTTTTCGAGCGAGAATCTAAGAAAAGTGGAAAAACTCTCTACCGTTGCGAAGAAACTTGATACGGAGCTTGCTCAGCTTGCACTTGCCTGGATTCTGAAGAATGAAAACGTCAGTTCAATAATACTTGGAGTTAGCAAGGTTAAACAGCTGAGAGATAATCTGAAGGCTTTGGACGTAAAGGATAAACTTACCGAAGAAATAACTAAAGAAATAAACTCAATTATTGAATGACAGTTCTTAGGTGTTCTTTTGGAATTAAAAGAGGGAGGAGAAATCCAATATGAAAAGACTCTTGCTTTTTTTATCGGTTGTTTTGATTATTCTTCTGGGGAGTTCTTGCCTATATGTAATTTCGGTGCCAATCCCAATTAGCGAAGAATTGATAGAACCCTTCGAATTTGAACTCCCCAGGAGTATAGTGCCATTGTCTTACTTTGCTTTCGGAACTGAGACAGTACCATCGCTCGACGAGATAATTCAAGAGGCCGAAAAAGAAATCCAGTTAAATCTTCCAGACAACTTCGTGATTACCGGTATGGAAATCAAAGCTAGAGTAGACTGGGTTCCGGAGAACCCCGATTCAGAGGACTCTATTGACATTGACTTCTATGTCTTCAGAGAGAGACATTCAGAAGAAGAATTTCTGGCTTTTTTCAACAATCCTGACCCAATAAGCGATCGTAAGCTTTTCAGTGGTATGATTTATCCCGGCGAAAACACTTTCAGGCTGCATTCTAGCGAATCCGCTGCACTAGATATGATACTAGAGATAATCAACGGTGGAACGGCCGAAGATATAGATTGGTTTGCCATTTACGACTATGAAGCCCATTCGGAATCAACCATCACTATTCATCTAAGTGGAACTATTTGGGTTAAGAGAGTTGTAGAGTAAGTTGCACAATTAGATAAAGAAGGTCTCCCGGATGGGAGACCTTTTCTTTCTACGGTCGAACCTAAAGCATCTTCTCGCTTATGGACTTTCCCTGAAGGAAAAGCAGCAAGTAATCTCTTCCACCCGCTTTAGAATCAGTGCCGGAGAGATTAAACCCTCCGAATGGCTGGACGCCTACAAGCGCTCCGGTACACTTTCTGTTAAAGTAGAGATTTCCAACGTGAATCGCTGTCTTTGCCTTTTCGATTCTGTCTCTTCTATTGCTGTAGAAGGCTCCAGTTAGACCGTATTCAGTACCGTTGGCGATTTTTATTGCATGGTCGAAATCTCGTGCCTCTATTATGGCTGTTAGAGGCCCAAATATCTCTTCCTGTGCAATTGCTGCTGTTGGTGATACGTCGGCAAATACGGTAGGTTCTATGAAATATCCCTTATGTTTCAAACGATTGCCGCCAGTTACAAGTCTGCTCTCCTTCCTTCCCAGATCAATGTAACGGAGTATCTTTAACACAGCACTTTCATTTATAACCGGCCCCATGTAAATGTCGGGATCGGTTGTATCTCCAATGGTTAGGGCCTCCGTTTTCTGCTTCACTAACCTAACCATCTCGTCATAGACTTCACGAACAACAATGATCCGGGATCCAGCAGAGCATTTCTGCCCCTGAAAGCCAAACGCACTGGCTACAGCTCCAGACGAAGCAGCATCGATGTCTGCCGTTTCATCTACCACCACACAGTCCTTGCCACCCATCTCGAGTATCACTCTCTTTATCCACTTCTGCCCCTTTTGATGTCTCGCAGCCAGTTCGTTGATTCTCAATCCGACCTCTTTGGAGCCGGTGAATGATACGAACCTGGTCAAAGGGTGTTCAACAAGATAATCGCCAATTTCACTGCCGGAACCTGGTACATAGTTGACCACACCATCTGGAAGACCTGCTTCCCTTAAAATGTTTACGAACTTTGCGGCGATTACTGGAGCATCGGATGCCGGCTTAAGCAGGACACAATTTCCGGATACTGCGGCAGCAGTTGTCATGCCAGCCATTATTGCGCTAGGAAAATTCCAGGGTGGAATTACCACGCCGACACCAAGAGGAATATATCTTAGCTCATTGTGTTCACCGGGGATTTGAACAACGGGTTGAGATTCTCCATATCTAAGAGCTTCACGAGAGTAGTATTCTAGAAAATCGACGGCCTCGGCCAGATCTGCGTCAGCTTCGATCCAGCTCTTGCCTACCTCAAGAATCATCGTAGCATCTAACTCGTATCGTCGCTCTCGCATTATTTGCGCAGCTCTAAGAAAAGGAACGACTCTTTCCGATGCGGGCATTCGGCTCCAGCTATTGAAAGTGGAATAGGCAGCATCAATCGCTTTGTCAATGATCTCTCTAGTTGCTTTTGAAACCGTTCCCACTACTTCATCGGGACGTGCAGGATTTGTCGAGACTATTTTGGATTTAGTCGAAAGATACCTTCCTCCAATGAACAAATCGTAGTTTCTTTCTCCAGAACGAATTCTTTCAAAGGCTAGTCTCATCTGTGATCTCACTTCCGGATCTGAAGGGTCGATATATGGTTCATTCTTGAACGGTGGAATTATCTGGAAGTCCGTAACATCAAACATAGTAATTACCTCCTACACTACGTTCCTTTCTCTGGTGATGCTATGTTCAAATCTCTTGAGGTTGAGATCAGAAAGATCTGAGCTCCTTGGTTCACCGAATATTATCCACTCAGCAAGAGCCTCCCCAACTGCTGGGGCCAGCATAAATCCATGTCCTGAGAACCCAACTGCATAGAAGAAATTCTCTAGATCGCTGGATCTGTCAATTATGGGTCTCGCATCTGGAGACATATTGTAAAGGCCTGCCCAGTGTCTAAGTACTCTGACATTCCTAAGAAACGGGAAAATCCTTGGCATTTTCCTGGTCATCTCGGAAATGAAGTTCCAAGTTGGCTTGATACTTTGACTAGGAAGTTCATTTTTGCTACCCTGGCCCATAATGAAATTTCCGGACTTTGTTTGCCTGATGTAGAAATTGTTCTCAAAACTTATGACCAGTGGATCCAACATATGTTCCAGCGGTTCTGTAACAAATATCTCGTGCTTATAAGATTCGGTTGGCAGATCAATTCCGGCCATTGCCCCGACCTCGCTGGAATAACCACCGGCAGCGTTGACAACGATTTCAGCTTCGATTTTTCCTTTGTCAGTTACTACACCAATTATTCTTGTATTTTGAGTTAAGATTCTCAGCGCGGTTGTGTGCGTTGAAAAATCAACTCCCATCCCTTTGGCGGCGTGTGCATAGGCAAAAGTTGTCAAGTGAGGATTGGCATGACCATCGCTCTGACAGAAAGCAGAAGCCCTTAGACCTTCTAGATCTATCATGGGGAATTTCTTCGCGGTCTCTTTTGCCGACAGCATTAAGACATCTAGCCCCTCTTCCCGTTGCATCCTGGTATTTTTTTCGAAGAGAGAAACTTCTTCGTCTGTGTAAGCAAGAAGCAAGTATCCACCCTGATAGTACTCAATATCAAATCCTACTTCCTTCTGGAATTCCTTGAAGTGTTTGACGCTTCTAATTGCGAGTTTCACATTCGACTTTTCGGACCACTGTTGCCTTATTCCACCCGCACACCGCCCAGTTGAACCCGATGAAAGATACTCTTTCTCAATTACAACAATATCATTCAAACCGTTCTTCGCGAGATAGAAGGCAATCGCCGTTCCGATGATTCCCCCTCCTATGATCACTACTTTGTATTTACTCCTCACAACCATCAACTCTGCCTTCACTAAGTGCTTTGAAGCTAACCGGTATTGAGGGCGGTCTGAAGACACCCGGAGAAAGTTTCTCGACAGGTATCCCTGTTTCCTCAGACAAAATCATAAGAGTGTTTAACCTGCAGGTTCTCCCGCCGCATGGTCCCATACTGATTCTAAGGTATCTTCTCAGTTCTTCAAAATCTGTGTAGCCATCGCTAATTGCTTTTTTTACTTGATCAATCGAAATCTCTTCACAACGACATAGTATTGCCTCTGGTTCTCTGGAAGACACCAAGATATGACGGACATCTGAAGCAAACTTGCGGAGAACGTTAATGTAAACAAGATTTGTTTTGTTTGCCGATTTGACCACTTTCTCTACCTTTGCCTTGCAGATTGTATCTCCATTTCTTCCCAGCGCTGTCACATATTGCCCCTGAGAGGGAAGTGGAAGGAATTCATAAGGAATTCCAACAGAGCATGTGCCATCCTTGTTCTCTCTAAACATGAAAATGGCAAGCCCTGGACATGTAGTTGCGCAAATTCCGCATCCAGTGCACTTTGAATAATCTATGCTCGGTCTGCTGTTAATATTATCGCCAATGCTTATGGCATTAGCTGGGCAACTTGTTTCACATGGATTACACGGAATTGCTTCGAAGCATTCTATTACAGGCCGCATCTTACCCTCATACTTGGTGAAATCGTCTTGATTATCCTTTGTGAAGGACACTTCCTCAAACCTGCTTCCAAGTTTAGAGAGACCGGCCCTAGTCTTTGACGAAGTAGGACCACTTCTGAAATTTCTGATAGTATTCTTCAGATAAGTCAATCGCTCTTTATTGCTTTTCTTAGTGAGGTCACTGACCACGGCTAGGCCTGCGATTTGACCTTCAATCATAGCCGTAGTTGCTTCTTCGATTCCGGCAACATCGCCAGCCACAAATACGTCAGGAATTGTTGTCCTCATGTCCTCATCTCTGAGAGGGATATAGCCTCCGAGCTCCTGGACATATCTTATTTCACAGCCGGCTTGAGCTGCTAGTTCTATTGATGGTGAAAGTCCCACTGCGATGCAAATCGTGTCAACGGCTAGCTCTCTCTCCGTTCCTCCAACGGGCTTCCACCTTTCATCAAGCCCGGAAATAACGGCTCCCCTAACGCACTCCTCTCCAATTGCTCTCAAAATCGTATTCTGTAGCAAAATTGGAATCCCCGCTCTTTTTACCTTGTCGGCATGTACCCGGTAACCTCCTATCCGATTTGAAGCCTCGAGTATCGCTTTAACCTCTACACCTGCTTGAAGCAGCTGATAAGAGACTATAAGTCCAATATTTCCCGACCCAATCATCAGTACACTTCTTCCGGGGAGAATGCCGAACTGATTCATAAGAGTTTGAACGGCACCGGCTCCATAGACACCGGGTAGATCATTGTTTTCAAATTGAATAAACCTCTCCGACGCACCTGTCGCGAGAACGATTTTTTTCGGTCTTAGAAGTGAAGTCCGATCGTGTTTCATATCATGGACAAGTATTCCATCAGGATAAATTGCGACAACGGAGCTCTCGTTTTGAATCTTAGCTGAGTCCAGGGAATTCAATTGCTCAGAAAGCCTTCTACCTATTTCGTAGCCTCTCACCGAAGCAAAAAAAACCTCATTCCCAAAGAATTTGTGTGTCTGTTTGACCAATTGACCGCCGGAGGAAACTCCCTCATCGACAACTAGAACCGAAAGTCCGTTTTTGGCAGCTTCAATTGCGCTAGATAGGCCAGCCGGTCCGCCACCTATTACAAGAAGATCCAGATTACTCACTAACCTCACCTCTACCGTGCTGTCTTCTCACGATCATTCCACATTTTACGGGTGTTATGCAAGTTCGCACGTTCGGTTTGCCATCGACTTCCATCAAGCAGGACGAACACTTTCCAATTGCGCAGAAAAGACCCTGGGGTCGATTCCTTGTCGGGCTGTACCTCAAGTCTCTTATTCCATTTGCATGAAGCGCTGCGGCAATAGTCTCCCCAGCATATGCCAAGAGCTCTCTTCCTTCAAAGAAAAAAGTGATCATCTCGCCTCGCCTGAAAGAGATTAATGGATGTTCAAGAATTCTTTCCAAGGTATCGCCTCCATACAATTACAATCACACAAAGAATCTATCTGGAATTCAGTCTCACGGGAAACGTTGCCAATAAGCTTCCTGTTACCCTTTACTGATTAGAATCACATTTACACAAAGATGGATTTGTGTGAGTGACGCCAAAGAAGGCCCATTTATCACTCCTCAAATTCTGCTTAGTTGAGGAATTACTTTGCTGCGAGTTGCATGCGCTATCTCTTTGATTTTGCTCAGTTGCTCTTCCGAAATGGGGACCTTTACTTCTTCCCTCGAAAAGGATACTTCTTTCATTCTGTAGATACTAAAGAATAAGCTCATATCGTCTTCCATTCTGGTAAACATCAAATTTTCCGCAGCCTCTTCCCACTGTTTGATTTCGTCCGCAAAAGCACTTGTACTAACGGAAAACATGTAGGATTTGCTTTTGTCACTCTCAATAACCTCTCTTAGGTAATCTAGCATTCCCTCTTTATAAGTTGGAGAAAACAGTAGTAGATTCAAGGCTGATCCAAAGACTAGAGTACCTAGTTCACTCGTTTCAACCATGTCACTCGCTGAATCGACAGCCGACTTCCACACCTCCGGCTTTAACAGATTAGCCTTTACTGTATTTTTCCCGATTTGCTCATATTTGTCTATATTTGGCTCAAACTGAATATAAAAGACACGACTTCCATAATTGTTCAGATCAACCTTATACAGATCCTTTAGTGCAGTCTTCCCCATTTCCATTGTCGGGTACTGTAATGGAATGCTAATTACTGAACCGCCAGCTTTCAACCAGGAGGCAACAAACGCATATTCAATTAAGGGTTTCCCAGATCCGCCAGGTCCACTGATAACTGTTGAAGATGGATAAAGCATCCCCTCTGGCAGAGTTTCTTGAAGCCAGTCTTCTTCCAGTTTCAATTTACCCATTTTTCGCGCCACCTCTTATCTCGTAGTATTTTCGATCATTTAGATCGAATATGCCACGATACTAATATTCTAATTGAGAATCATTCTCTTTGTCAACGTTTTGAAGTTTTTTGCAAAACATATTGCAATAAAATGTTAGTAATACAAAAACTGCCGTCTATGCGAAGTAATCATGGCTATCTGGTCGTTAGTTATATGTGATTTACCCCATAATTTCCTTTCGTATTTTGAATAGAGTCTCCATATTAACGAATACTCATGAACAGACAAATTATGCTGTTATAATTGTGAATATATACAGATACCGCATCTGAAACTGAAGAATAGCTAGCTCACAGTGAATCCTTGTTAGTGATTTCATTCCGTGATGATTATCGAAATGGAGGTTCTTATGAATTCCAGGCCTTTGATTCTTGGACATAGAGGTATGGGAATTGGAGAAGGTGAAAACTCACTTCTTTCATTGATCAGAGCAGTTCAGATTGGAGCAGACGGAGTTGAACTGGATGTGCAGCTTTCGAAAGATGGAGTCCTGGTAGTCAATCATGATTCCAGTTTGAAACGGACTCTGGGTGTTGATGTAGAGATAAAGGATACAACTTTTAGATCTCTAAGAAAGATGAAACTTGTCAGTCCTGAAGGCATTACTACTCTGGAAAGAGTCTATCTTGAACTTCCTGAGGAATCCTTCATCAATGTCGAAATAAAGGATCCTCTAGCGGCTGATCTTGTTGTACCTTTGGTGAAAAGCTTCAACGCAATAGAAAGAACACTCTTTTCTTCGTTTTGGCATGAGTGTCTCAGAAAGTTGAAGGAGAAGGATGACAAGGCAAAGATTGGGTTCCTCATCGGAGAAGATGCTAGAGGAAAGAATCCTGTCGAGTATTTCGAAGGGCTTCTAGCATACCAACCGTATTCGATAAATCTTCCAGTTCAACTGTTTGATGAAATCGGCTTCGAGTTGGGAATGAGTTTGAGTAGATTTGTTAGAACCAGAGGAATTAAGGTTGCACTCTGGACACTAAACGATCCAGCATTGCTTATTAAGATCAAGGGTGAAGTAGATATTATAATTACCGACAATATTCAGGGTATAATGGCTGCACTTGGAGGAAAAGGCGAAAGAAGGTGACGGCATTGCTGTATCTTGAGAAATCCGCTTCAGCTATTCTTACACCACCGGGACTATTCATCCTAATCTTTCTTATAGTTGCATTGATTATTATTAAGAAGAGCGAAGAACGGCGAATAAAGATCTCTGGAGTAGTCATGATTATTCTGTGTTTCTTCGCATATCTTCTCTCTACGGGCTTAGGAACTCATCTCTATCTTCAGCCTTTGGAAAGGGCATATACTGCGCCAAATAACGTGAGCGGTCAGGCTATAGTGGTTTTGAGCAGCGGGATTGTTATTTCTCCTGAAGGTCAGGTACTCGACAATCACTCCGTCGCCAGATTATCTAAAGCTTACTCTCTTCATCTACAGACGAAGCTGCCCATAATTGTGACAGGATCGTTTATGCCTGGCAGATCCACTGTGGCTGTTTCAGAACTTATGAGGGACTGGCTTCTGGATCGTGGTGTTGCATCATCCAAAGTTATTGTTGAACCGATGGCTCAGACAACCTGGGAAAACGCAAGATATTCTGCCGACATATGCAGTCAGTTCAACTGGTCTAGCATAGTGCTTGTTACTTCGGCGGTTCATATGAAGAGAGCGGTCACTTCATTTGAGAAGTTCGGTTTGAGAGTAACACCCTTTCCTACAGACTATCTATACGATCACGCAAAACTTAGTTTTGTTGATTTCCTTCCTAATCGGGGAGCTTTGGATGCTAATCTGGCATCCATTCATGAGTATTTCGGACAGTTGTGGTATCTTTTCAAGAGTCCTTAAGAAGCTGAGATTATGTGCGATACTTTTGTAGTACTTGGAGGTTCAACTCCGGACGGTGTTACCCTGTTTGGAAAGAACAGCGATCGAGAGCCAAACGAACCTCAGGCCGTATACTTCTTTCCTCGTTCATCAAACAATCCCGACGAACTCTTCACGACAAACCAAAAAGTGGATCAGGTAAGTGAGACCAACGCAATTCTCATATCTAAACCTTCATGGATGTGGGGCGGCGAAATGGGAGTAAATGACAAGGGAGTAGTTATCGGTAATGAAGCGGTCTTCACCAAAGAGAGAGTGCGAAGAGATGGTCTTCTTGGAATGGACATACTGAGGATTGCGCTTGAGAGATCTGAAAACGCAGAGCACGCTGTAAGAATAATAATCGGGCTTCTTGAGAAATACGGTCAGGGAAGCAACGGGGGTTTCACGAAAACACTGTATTATCACAATTCATTTCTCGTTGCGGACCGGGAGAATGCCTGGATTGTTGAGACTGCCGATCGATACTGGGTGACCAAAAGGGTTTATGGATCTGCTGCGATTTCTAATTGCCTTACTATTGAAGCGGAGATTGACGAAAAGCATCCTCAAGTTGTCAGTAACTCACTAGATCGAAAATGGCATAATCCAGCTAAGGAATTCGATTTTGCCGGTTCATATGAAAGGAGACTATTCAGGAAATTCTCGGGTGCCGAAATCAGGCTGAAAAGAATGAGAGAGCTAATTGAAGAGAAAGAAACGAATATCGAAAGATGTTTCGAGATCCTTCGAGACCATAATGAAAGGAAACATCAGAGCTCGATGAAAAACATCTGCATGCATGCCAGGGCAGGAGTTGTAACTTCTCAGACAACCGCTTCCATGGTTGTAGCAATTGGAGAAAAGATAGAGGTATGGGTCACAAACAGCAGTCTGCCATGCCTTTCAATATATAAGCCAATTTGGTTCAACAGTCAAGAATCAACCTTATCATTTGGAGAAGGGGAAACCGGCTTGAACTACTGGGGAAACTGGGAGATCTTCAACCGACTTGCAATATTGAGAGATTCCAAAGCTGCAGAGTTATGGGAACAATACTGCCTTCCTTTTGAAGAGGACTTGTTGTTAAGCAGGGGGAAAACTAGTGAGGCAGATCTAACAAAACAGGCCTTTGAAAAGAGCTGGAAAATAGCAAGAAAGATGACGTCCATTCTTAGAGAGGAAGGGGAAGAGGCCAATTTCTTCAAAAAGAGCTACTGGAAGAGACAAAACGGAATGCTTCAGAAGTTGAAATCCAGAAACTTTCGAAAGGAATTGCCTACATGAAGAATGGATTTTCTCTCAAGATGATTCTAGAAGTAGTTTGCGGGCCATGCCCGGGGAAAACTATTAAATCAGGCATTTTGGCGAAAAGCTCTTTGAGTTGATTTATACTATTCATCATTCTATGCTGGTTGCCTCCAGGCAAATCAGTTCTCCCAATAGATGTAGCAAACACGGTGTCTCCTGTGAACAAGAATCTTTCATCGTAAAGAAAGCAGCAAGAACCTTCTGTGTGACCTGGAGTGTAAAGACATTTCCAAAGATCACGGAGAGCTTCAGTAGATAACACCTTCTTTCCCTCAAGGAGAAGGGTATTCTTACCTAGCAAATTGAGTAAACTTTTTTCAGCATGCAGCAACATGGGCTTGTCCATAGGGTGAATTATGATTTCATCCGTTTCAATCTGGTCAAGATCAAAAATGTGGTCTGCATGTCCGTGAGTGAGCAATGCTCTTAGATGTTTTTTATCTTCAAGAGCTGTCAGTTCTTTGGAAACGCCGTAACCCGGATCAATTATCGTTATTCTTTCGTCCTCCATGACAACATAACAGTTTTCATCCAATGCTTCAGCCAATAATCTTCTCACTTCTATCACTTAAGTACCTCCTTATAGAAATGGATAATCTTTCAGGAATCTTCTGGTCTGAATAGGATAGAAAGCCAGTAATCTTCCCAAAAACTTCAACATTGAAACACCAGTATATCCTGGGTGAAGATTCACAACTCTCTTGAAAGCTCCCGACGGCTCAGAGCAACAGCCTTCCGATTTTACCAGATAGCCTTCACCGTGATAGAATAATGGGGAGAAGAGGAGTTGGATTTGAAGAATTCTAGAATTTGCGGTCTGGCCTTAAGATTCAATTATGACAATCCCGGGGATTTCAGATCAGAGCTGAGATCCATTTATAAACAAGAAGACCTTTCTAGAGAAGAGACTGGAATGCTTCTGGCTCTCGATTTTGCTTACTCTCACACGTTCGATGAGGCGAGGGAATTTGATTCCTCTGATACAGATCCCGAACTTCTGGCAGAAGGAGTGTATTCGCTGTCCTATTTCTATGCAAGGAATTCCGAAGACAAGATTGCGTACCTTGTGTCGAAGCTTGCGGTAGATCTTATTGCCAGAAAATGTGAAAGGGAGCAAGAGATTAATCTTAAGATACTCCATATGATGACCTCATTCGAAATGGGCTTCGGTGAGGAAACTCTTCTTCTCTTCGATGAACTAATAAAGCTTGAAAAGTATGTCCCAATTCAGAAGCGCTTTGAGTATTACAACGATCTTGGTCTAGTATCCACTCAGCTTCAGACCGGTGACAATCCGTGGAGGTTTTACGAGAAGGCAAAGGAACTTGCCGGTTCGCCGGTAAGAACCCTAATGGTACAGCTAAACATGATTGATTATCTTTACTCTAAGAACAAGTTCGGAGAAGCTCTCGAATTTCTTGAGAAGACGGAAAAATGCAATGTAGTTTCCATAAACGGATACAAACTTATGATAAATCTCAAGATCCTACTGCAGATGAATAACCTCGTAAGAGCCACTGCCGTTGCCGATCAGCTTGAATCCCTAATTCATTCTCATGAGGAATGGACGGATATCGCAGTATCTTACATTTTTCTAGGGCATTTCTACGTGAAGGTTGGCAATATCTATAAGGCACAAAACTATCTAAATCTTCTGAAATCCCTTCCGGACGAATCCCTTACAAACTATATCAGAGGGGAAACGCTTATTCTAGAGGCGTCGATAATGCAAGCAAAGGGAGCGCATTTCCGAGCACTTGAAAACTCTGTCGGTGCTTTCGAGTCGCTAACTCTTTACAGCACAACGTCACCACATCTGAAGGATTTCGTAAATAATCTCTTTGGAAGCATTTCGGCAGTTTTCACTCAGCTAATCAGGGAGCTCAGGCTAAAGGATAGCTATACTGCTCTTCACACACTTAGAGTCCTGAAGATATGCTATGAATTTGGTAAGGAGCTTGATCTGGAGAAGATAGATCTGTTCAATCTATCAATAGGTGCAATGTTGCATGATTACGGCAAGGTAGATATACCATTCGACTTGTTGAACAAGCCGTCAGCATTAACTGAAGAGGAATTTACGGAGATAATGAATCATCCCGTGTATGGCGAACGATACTTGCGGGATTTGAACTTTCCAAAGGCAATAAGAGACATAGTAAGACATCATCACGAGAGAATAGACGGAAACGGTTATCCCGACGGTTTGAGGGGAGACCAGATTCACAAGCTTGTTCAAATAGTTGCAGTGGCAGACGTATTCGACGCACTGACAACCGATAGGCCTTACAGAAAAGCGATTACAAAGGAGAAGGCTCTGGATTACCTAAAAGAAAAGGGCGACCAATTGATCTCAAAAGGTCTCCTCTCTAGATTTGTAGAATTTGCTCAGCATAAGGAAATTCACGTACAAGAAAAGGAAATTACTCTATTATGGCGTTCAATAATCTCCGAGCTTTTTAAATAAGCTTGACGAGATGCAGTTACGAAATCAATAACCCTCAGGAATCTTCCAAAGTCCTGGACCACCATCTACAGTGAACTCGTCTTCGGGAATCTTCCAGAGCCCTGGTCCT
>JAFGAP010000090.1 GCA_016933635.1 Kosmotogaceae bacterium | reverse complement strand
TTATTGTACCATCTACTCTGTTTTTGACAAACTATTGTCTGTAGACATGGTACCCGATAAAATCCAACTATGGGCAATTATCAATTCGTACTTAGTTGAGATGCGATTGATTGAGTTCCTCTACTTGTCAATTAATTCTTTACTTTCATTTCCTTTCGATTCAGTTAACTTCAATGGCTTTCATCAAGTCTTATTCTCCACACTCTTTATCTATGCGTGTTACGATAGAAACTGCAAATCTTTTTCGGGAGGTTTCTTTATGAAAAAATGGAAGGTCTGGGAAGGTTATGAATATATACTTCTGAAGCCAAACGAGCTGAAGGACCTCAGAGACACCATAAGATATTACGACTCCAAGGGAAAACTCGTTGCGGTCCAGGTTTTGAGGAAGAAGAACGAACTTGGACAACTCAAACTCACATGATCAACTGAGGGCGCATGTGTTCATATTCATATTCTGGACTATTATTAGACCTGTTGAGTACATAATTATGAACAGAAGAAAATAGAGGCCGAGCGGAATCAACGCTCTTAGAGAACGGTTAGATGTTCTTCGGTTCAGTTTCACGATAAGGGTGTTCACTGAGAGTATGATTGCCACAACAACTACATACTCCATACCAAAGAGAAAGAACGGCAAATCATTGATCTGATTTACACTGAAGTAAGCTTGTCCAACGTTTTCCCAGAACGGCCAGGGGGTGAAGATCAGGTGACTCACAAGATATATTGCCCACGTGCCCAGTACAACGGGAAGGCTTTTTGAAGTTCTCAGGTAGTATTTCGAAAACAGATACGCTCCCATCACTACCCCTGAAAGATGAACAATATCATACACCACTTGAAGCAGGTAAACGTGGTCGGAAAGTTTTAGAGTCGAAAGAGCCGCAACCAAAGAAATCCCCATGGTAGCCATAGCTCCTTGTTTAGCCCACTCAAGATCAAAAAGCAAGCCCAGCCAACCGATCAAGAATACGAGATAACAAAGATATATCAAGTTGTGCAGATTGTTCGTAGACAAATAAGTGATCTCATTATCCATGGACCGCGAATACTCCATATCGGAAACATCAAGATCGAAGTGCTGACTAGGACCATTGTAACCACAGTCGCGCCACTCGTACAGCCATCCATCCCAGGTGAGGTAGAAGAACAGGATCAAGATCCACAATACCATGAAGAAAACTCCAAACCTTCTCTCGAATAAATCTTTGTTAAGCCTCATATAAGTCTCCCGTCTACAGTACTGAAGATAATCCCGATTTTATCATGCTACAATCCATATTAGCTTCTGCTCCGAGGATGATGTTTTTGTCTATCGACTGGATAGATGCAGACAACATAGATACTAGAGTCTCGCTTCTTCTTGAAAACCACAACGTCAGTCATCTTGCAAGAGAGTCTAAAGGGCGCCGGTCTGTCCAATTTTTGCTGAAAGCGAAACCTGAGATTCTTTGGTATTTCAGGGATCTTATTCCGGAAGCAAAGAGACCTTTGAAGAGATGATGATGAACATAAGTGAGAAGATCTCACCAGAAGAAACGAGATACTGTGAGCTTGTTTTTTTTACGACCATAAACGATTGGATCGTTTACGTAGTTAATCCCTTCCTATCCGACTCTCTTGAGTTAACGAAGTGGGAAAACAATATTCTTAGCCGATTAGTGAATTTCAAAGATAAGAGAGTTCTAGATCTGGGATCGGGCACTGGTAGACTGGCATTTGTTTCTACTGATGGAGGAGCCTCTGCGGTCATTGCAGTTGAGTCTATGAGACTCTTAAGAAAATTCCTTAAAAAAAGCATCCGAGAAAGAAGTCAGGAATCTCTTCATTGTCGACGGCTGAATCGAGGACATTCCTTTCGAAGACGGATCCGCTGATGTTATGATTTCCGGCAAAGTCTTTGGAGATTTCGTTGAAGACCAGTCTAGCGAAATGTTCAGATATGTACACAGGTTTATAACGGTGAAGGGATTTGAATGGGGAAGATCTGAACAACCGGGAGCCAACCAAGTTAGGTGGTATCTACTGGAGGCAAACAAAGCCTCAATCTAGACGTTTGTCTTTCAGAAATTCCCAAATCACCTCACTTGCCTTGATATTCGCCTGTGAAGAGCTGCTGAGAGCGTCTATTCCCTTCTCTCTTCCGGGCCAGGTATGATCTCCATCGGTTATCGCGTAAAAGTGAACTAGACTCCTCTTATCTTCTCCAACGTATTCTCTAAACAAAACTAAACCGCTCTCAAGTGATTCCTCGCTCATACTGATTGCCCCCATTCCCTCCGCCCAGAGTCTCACAGAATCCTCTATCGAGGGAAAATAGATACCATTTGCTTCAGAACTACTGGAAAAACCGCCATCGAAAGGAATAATAGGATCTTTCATACCGTGGAAGATTATGAGCGGAACGCCGGTATCCGGAGGTTGTATCATTACAACGCTATCCCCACTGGTTCCGCCGGCTGGAGAAGAAGAAACAATTGCACAGGCCGCGAAGAGATCTGGATAACTTGAAATGAGCCTATATACAAGCATACCTCCGTTGGAAAGTCCAATGAGATAGACTCTCTTTTCGTCAACTGGATAGACACTTTCTATTCTACCAAGAAGCTCCCTTATGTATGAGACATCATCGACATCGTTTTCCATTGCGTAACCACAGCAAAAACCCGAGTTCCAGCTTAAAAGAACACTGTTCAATGTACCGGTTCCCTCGGGATAAACGGTAATAAACCCTTCTCTGTCTCCCACTTCAGTCATTCCGTACGTATTCTTTGTATAGCTACTGTTGCCAAAAAGACCATGAAACACCAGCACTACAGGTAGCTTATCATCCTCAATCGTAGGAGGCAGATGAACGATACTTTGTCTTGTTCTGCCATCGTGTTCAATCGTCACGATCTCATCTATTCCTTTCTTCGTTCCACTAATGAGATAGAAACCCATGGCTAGAAGAGTCCCGATTATCACCATCGTCTTGAACAATTAAAGTCCCTCCATTCGAAGCCGCTTGTCTCAACACTTCCGAACAATCTATATTATCATTCGGTCAGACTATATTGACTTTCTAAGTCGATCTAGATAGTCAAATACATTGTCTGAATAAACCCTGGTCTTGACTCCAACTGAAACGCA
>JAFGAP010000089.1 GCA_016933635.1 Kosmotogaceae bacterium | reverse complement strand
CCTGGCAAACTGCTTGAAGTTATGTACCCTGCGAAAACTCCCGCAAGGAAGGTCATTTCGTCGTCTCTAAAGGCTACAGAGTAAGTGTTTGGAAGAGGGTTCTCGATAATCCCGTCCAGTAATGCAAACTTCTGGTTTGGGAACATCTCGGCGACTTTGTTCACGCTTGCGGGCATACCTTCTGTAAAGGTCATGAGAAGGTCGTACTTGCCCAATGCCGCAAGGCTTATTAGCATAGGTTCCCACTTGGACTGGTTGTATCCGCCTTCGACGATCTTGATCTCGATCTCCTCCGAGGCCATTTCAAATGCGCCCTTCTGTACAAGTTCGTATATAGCGTTTCCACCAATCTCGCCTGTGATAAGAATCCCGACGTTGAATTTAGATGCGGCAAATGTAACCGCCAATAGTATTAGTAAAAGAACAACCGCTCTTCGCATCTTCTCACGCTCCTCCGACTTCATTCGTATTGATTATAGTGCTTTCGAAGGAAATTCTCAAGAGCGCGAATTATGTTCGTGGTTTGAATTACATTGTGGGTGAAGAATCAGGGGTAGGTCTCTTCATAACATAACCATCGTACTGGTTGATGTTCTGATCGAGAAGCTTTACCATTTCCGTAGAGTTGATAAGCCAGTTGAGGGAGAAGTCCTCGACGAGTTTCGCCACACGCAATTGGATCTCTTCAAGAGTTTCGCCCGCCATATATGAGTGATAAGCGTATGACCAGACGTGAGGAGTCTTTGGACTGGAAGCTTCAATCTTTTCGAGATCGGCCGCAGCCATGGTGGAATAGACATGGACGTATTCACCCGGTGAATCGACCTGCCATCCATCTTCGGTCCAACTGAAGAATCTCTTAAATACCGAAAGCTCGGTCTCTTCCTGCGCCTTCACCATATGATCGTCGACGACAATCAATTCTGCAATTCCATCGCAGTCGAGATCGATGATATTCTCTGCCCGAGAAGGGTCGAGCGCTACGGTCAAGGAGTATACCTTTGAGTCAATTACCGTGATATAGTAGGCGCCCAAAGGAGTAGAATAATCGTCTGTAAGGAATCTGAAGATCGTGGTCTTCTGTCCTGAGAACGGAACGCCACTCACTATAACAGGCGACATGATCGTTTTTCCTGCAAGGGTACCTACAACGACGCCCTCCTTGTAGAACTTCACCACATCCGGGATTCCCATTACCGGATCACCGGCCTCAAACTCAAATGCGATTCCTCCAGGCAGAAGGCCGTCTGTGTAAGGCTCATATTTCCAGGTCAATGTGCTTTGAGGCGTTTCTGTAGATATTTGTGTGGCCTGAGGTGTAATTGAAGGCATGGCTGGATCCTCGTGTGATGCGGTACTCGCTGGAATTGGGGGAATCGGCTGAGTGGGAGTCAGTTCGGCAGCGGGATCATCTTCAAAGAAGCCGTCCAGGGAGAAGAGATCGTCAAAAGAATCCATAGCGAGAATCTCGCGCGCAACATCTTCGAAATAAGTAGTTACGGTAGCATCAGCATAGTCTGTAGAATCGCTGCTCCCCGCCAGACTTGAAATCGCTATAATGATGAAAATCATCAAAAACAAAAAACGAAAGTGATTCCTTCTCATACTAACCAATCTCCTACATCGTAATTATACGCTATTTTGTGATGTCTGAGCCCAGCTGACTTTCGCTAACCGTGAATTGCCTAAGCAGTTACTCTCTTCGTTTCTTCGTTAGAGGCTTTATGAATAGCCTGGATCGCCTTCCTCATAGTACTGTTCGAAACCTCTTACTTCGTTTTCCCGTAGAGCTTGCCCTAAGATGTACTTACTTTGTCATCTCGTAGTATGTGCCCACAAATCCTCCCTCTTTGTCATCCTGCAGTGATCCTGTGCGGGATCTCGCATCTTAGAACTGCTTTTCGCTGTTCGCTAGGAAGAGTGGTCCTTCGGTGCCCGTTCAAGATTATGGACCCCTCCTTCGCTGAGACCCAAGCCCAGATCCTGAACAGGACCATTTCAGGATGACATGAAGGGGTGTCATTCTTTGAGCCTGCCATGGGAAACCCGCGGTAAAATCCAGAGATTTCGTTTCGCAGTACCCCCATCGTGTCATCCCGCAGTGATCCTGTGCGGGATCTCACATCTAGGAAACGCTTTTCGCTGTTCGCTGGGAAGAGCTGTCCTTAGTTGAGACCCTAGCCAAGATCCTGAACAGGACCATTTCAGATACTCTAAGTTGTCAAGTATAGAATTAGGAAAATTATGAGAGTGAAAGGTCAAATGGAACGTTGTTTTTCAAAAGTTGGTAGACCAT
>JAFGAP010000088.1 GCA_016933635.1 Kosmotogaceae bacterium | reverse complement strand
TGTTTGCTGAAGTAATAAACGGTAAGAACTCTGCGCCTGTCATTATCAGCACAATTACCGGGATTGAGATAGGTTTGATTTCAAGAAAGACAGGCTTGGAAAAGATTGCCCGAATCATGCCAAACGTTCCAAGCGCAATAGGACGTGGCGTCACAGGGTTCGTTTGCTCAAGTTCACTTACAGGAAGTGAGAAAAAGGAAGTCGAGAGAATCCTCCTAACAATGGGCGAGATAGTTGAAGTTAGGGAGAAAGACCTCTCTGCAGTTACTGCTCTAAGTGGTAGTGGTCCGGCCTTTGTGTTTGTGATTGTTGAGTCACTGATTGATGTGGGTCTGAAAATGGGTCTCTCCTATGATGTTGCCAGAGAGCTTATTCTCGGTACTCTTGGAGGTTCGGTCGAGTTGCTTAAGGTGAAGGGAAATCACCCAGGTGAGTTCCGACATCTCGTGACCTCACCCGGAGGAACAACTATCGAAGGGATCTATTCTTTGGAGAGAGAAGGATTGAGAGGCACGATCATGAAGGCTCTCTTTGACACTTATTTGAGAGCTAGAGAGATCAACTCCGAGCTGGAGGTGACACATAATGGATCTTCTGAATAAGGGAGAGAGAGTGAAGACTGCCTCGAGAAAGCTAAGGTTGCTTAGCACCGATGAGAAGAACAAAGCGATCCTGTTGATCTCACGAGAACTCGAAGCCCAGAAAGTGGAGATCCTTCAGGCCAATTCCATTGACGTCGAAAACTCGAGAAAAAAGGGAATGAAGGAGTCTCTCATTGATAGACTTGCCCTTTCTGAAGATCGGATAGCTATGATGGTCCAATCATGCGCGAATGTTGCCTCTCTGTCTGATCCGGTTGGCGAAATAGAAAGAACTTGGGTTCAGAAAGACGGGTTGCTAATTTCCAAAGAGAGAGTTCCGATTGGGGCAATAGGTATGATATATGAGTCGAGACCGAATGTCACCGTCGACGCTTCCATACTCGCGATAAAGTCAGGTAATTCGGTCCTTCTTAAAGGGGGAAGCGATGCTATTAACTCAAACAAAGCAATCGTTTACGCAATCAAGACAGCCCTTGCTTTGGCCGGTCTCCCCGATAGTTCGGTGGAGCTCGTTGAAGATACTTCTCATGAAGCTGTAAATGAGATGCTGAAAATGAATCAGTATCTATCTTTGATAATACCCAGGGGTGGCGCCGGACTGATAAAGTTTGTGGTCAACAATTCAAGAATACCCGTAATAGAGACTGGAACGGGCAACTGTCACATATTCGTTGACTATAATGCAGATTTGAATAAAGCGGTGGAAATAGTTGATAATGCAAAAACGCAAAGACCGGGAACGTGCAACGCCGTTGAGACGTTGCTTGTTCACAGGGACATAGCTGCAGAGTTTATTCCAAGAGTCTCCGAAGTTCTTTCCAAGAAAGGAGTGGAGCTTAGGGGCTGTGATGAATCAACCAGATACTGGAAGATGAGTTCTGCCACTGATGACGATTATGCCACCGAGTTTCTTGATCTAGTGCTCGCCATAAAGGTGGTCAAAGACGTGGATGAAGCGATTACGCACATTGAAAAATATTCATCGGGGCACTCTGAATCAATCCTGACAAATGACTACGCGAATTCGAGAAGATTCTTGAAAGACGTGGATTCCGCAGCCGTTTACGTGAACGCTTCAACAAGGTTCACTGATGGTGGAGAATTCGGTTTCGGCAGTGAAATAGGCATAAGTACTCAGAAGCTACACGCGAGAGGGCCTTTTGGTCTTAAGGAGCTTACCAGTTATAAGTATACGATACTCGGCAATAATCAGGTGAGAAAGTGATGACCAGAGTAGTCCTAAAAGTTGGTTCGAATCTGCTTGTCAAGAAAAGCGGCGAAATCGATAAAAAATATGTGACCGAGCTCGCGAGAGAGATCTCTTTGCTGAAATCGTCAGGCAACCAGGTTGTCTTGGTATCTTCAGGAGCCAAGGCGGCCGGTTTTGGTTATCTGGAGGGAAGGAAGTCGAGCGGCGATCTTTATATG
>JAFGAP010000087.1 GCA_016933635.1 Kosmotogaceae bacterium | reverse complement strand
CTTGGTGTCGTTAAGCACGTAAGCAAGCGAGTGGCAGTCATGTATTTGGGAAGAATAGCCGAACTTGCAGACAAGAAGAAGCTTTTTGACAACCCGCTTCATCCTTATACTGTTTCTCTAATGTCGGCAATTCCAGAGGCTAACCCTGAGAAGAAGAAGCAAAGAATTCTTCTTGAAGGAGATGTCCCCAGTCCCATAAACCCGCCAACCGGCTGCAGATTCCATCCGAGATGTCCAATAGCTAAGGATGTCTGTTCTAAAGAGGAGCCTAAGCTGCAGGATGTTGGCGGAGGCCATTACGTTTCCTGCTTCTTCCCTGGAGAACTGAAAAGAGGGTTTTAAGACTATACAATTCCGCCGATTCCGTTGATTACTATCTGGACATCGGCGGGATGTTTCTTTTGGATCTTCTCAAGGAATCCACAATCGTTATCTGAAGGAAGTTTAATCGTTATCTTCATCCTGTAGGAGTTTTTTAGCTTCGAAAGCAATGGCGTTAGAGGGCCGAAGACCTCTATCGCATCGAGTTTTTCTTCTTTGACTTCATTCAGAATTCTTTCTGCCAGTTCACCGCTCTTGTCTTCCGTATCTCCGTAGCATATGATTTCTGCGATCTTAGCGAATGGCGGATTGTTTAGCTCTTTCCTGAGAGCTATCTCGTCATTGTAAAAGGCTTCGTAGTCTCTATCAAATGCCGCCTTGACTATCCTGTTCTTAGGGTTGAAGCTTTGAATGAAGGCTTTTCCTATTCCGGCTCTGCCGGAGCGTCCGCTGACTTGAGATATATGTTGAAAGGCGGTTTCGGAACTGTCATAGCTCGGAAAACTCATTAGTCTGTCTGCATCAACCACGAGAACCATTTCAACGTCTGGGAAGTCAAGGCCCTTGGTGATCATCTTGGTTCCAACGATTATCTGAGACTCCTTCTTTGAGATTTCGAGAAGAGCTTTTTCGTAAGCTATTGGGTTATCAATAGTCTCCCGGTCCATCCGCATAATCTTCGCTGAAGGAAAGTATTTTTGAAGATCGTGTTCGACTCTCTCCGTTCCAAAGCCCCTTGCTGAAAGCGTCATCGATCCACAGTTGGGACAGGTTTTTGGGATTGGCTGCTTGTAACCGCAATAGTGACACTTCAGTGAATTGTCTGCCTTATGGTAGGTCATTGAAACCGAACAGTGCGGACAGGTAATTGTATTTCCGCACGTATAGCAAACTACGTAATTTGAATAGCCCTTTCTATGAACGAAGACAAAAACCTGCTTCCCTGCCGAAATCGTTTTCTTGATCTCTTCCAGAGCCCTCTTGCTGATTATGGGATTCTTCTCTTCCTTCATATCGATTAGGTCGATGATAGGAAAGGAACCGACGGGTCTTTCGGTGAGGCTGAGAAGCATCAGTTTTCCAGATTCCGTCAAGTGATAGTGACTAACTCTCGGGGTTGCCGAGCCAAGAATTATGGGAACATTCAACAGCTCGGCCTTCTTCATGGCGGCTTCGACCCCATCATAGTATGGTACGCTCTGTTGATAAAAGCTTGTGTCATGCTCTTCGTCAACGACAATTAGGCCGGTGTTCTTCATTGGTACCCAAAGTGAACTTCTAGTACCGACAAGGATGTCTACATTTCCCTCAACGGCATCCAGCCATACTTGTTGTCTCAAACCTTTGGCCATATAGCTGTGGTACTGCCTCACATCTCTGCCGGGAAAAGCGCCTCTTATTCTAGCTAAAAGCTGTGGTGTCAACGAGACTTCAGGGACGAGATACAAGATCTGTTTGCCCTTATTTAGCAAATATTCCATGACTTTGAAATAGACTTCGGTTTTTCCCGTCCCGGTAAGTCCGTGCAGCAGAAAGGCTTTCGATCCACTCTCCATAATGTTCTTGTAGACCTCTTTTTGTTTGCCGTTGAGTTCCGTCACTGCGGGGATCACCCAGTGAGAATCGTCTTCTTCCGTCTCCTCTTCAGTTAGTATTCCCTTCGAAATCAAGGTTTCAATGGGACTTCTGCTTTTGAGATGCAGTTTTTTTTCAAGTTCGGAAACTTCGACAGATTCAACGGAAAGTAAATAGTCGACTATCGTTTGCCAGAGTGGAGTGAGATTCTGCTTCAAAAGGCCTGTTTTCAAAGAGAGTGATATACGTCTAATTTTGTGCTTTTTCGGCGTCCTTCTTTCAAAGCTATGCATGATTTTGACTTCACGAGATGAAAGAAGCTCTGTAAGTCTCTCCTCTCCAAATTGCTTAATAAACTTATCCTTCTTGGTGGGTGAGAATCCCAACTCGTCGTAAAGCGGCACGACAAAGTCATCTACTGAGAGAAGTTTTCCCGGAGGAAAGAAGAGATCTAAGACCTTTCCGGGAGGCGCAATATACTCTTTCATGACGAATTCGGCAAGCTCGAGATCCTTAGATGAAAGAAATGGCCTACCGTCCAATCTCTTGTTTATACTCTTTATTCTATATTTCCCAGTCTTACCTTCCAGCGATTCAACGTAACCCACAGTGTTGCGTCCAGAGAAGTTCACTTCAACCCTTTCTCCGGGTTCGACTGGAGAATCTGTCATATAAGTGTATGTGTCGTAAAGTGGGGAATTTGATATCGCGATCTGGATAAGCACTGGTTAAGAATCCTCCTCATCGTAAATGACTCTCGATAATAGGTCGGAGCATCTCGATCTGCTTTCGGGATATTTGAAGAGGCTTGCGTAGAATCTAACGGCTGCAAAATCCCTCTCCAGCTGGGCCTCTAGAAGATCCACATCTATTTTCATTTCCTTCTTCAGTGCTCCATCTACGACTTTTCTCCACAAAGAAGCCGTGGTTATTATTGGAATCTTCATTGAGTGCTTGATGTTCGAAAGATGATCTCTTCCCTTTTCGTTGAAGCCCAGGACTCGAATGTATTGAGGACCGAATTTGCTGCTTTTTCTTATTAGATTATCGGTGAATCTGAAGACGGGATAGTACATTAGTCTTCTTATTCTGGACAAAGTAAACCGCTTCGACTTGACGCAGTGGAGAAACTCTTCGAGGCTTCCTGAAACGGAACACTCTTGAAATCTCGCATCCAGGCCTTCAACGAATCCGTAATACCTATTATAGTCTTCCCTTGATAAGAGTCTGTAAAATGAGATGAAAAACGATTCTACGTCCTCCTTGAAGACAGGACCTCTACCACTTCTGATTTCCTTCAAGATTATGTCAAGCGACTCTTTGGGGATAGCTTGAGAAGAGCTTTCAATGTCGCCCTTCTGAATGAGTTTTCTTATCGCCGTTGCCGATGAGAACTTACCTCTGTGTTGTTCCTCTGTATAAGAAGATCCCACTCTCTTGATCGAGAGAGGCTCGATCTTGCTGCCAATCTCGTCTATTGCCCTCAGATATTCGACACCAAGTATATTGTTGGATGAACCTATCTCTTCAATTCGGTGTGAAAGAGATCGATCTTCGATATGTATGAAGTCTCTTAGGGCATACTTCCTTGCGTTTGGGAATGAGTGCCCTTTCTTCAAATGCTTCTTGAGAAGACCTCTATAATATTCCGGTTCTTCGATTAGGACTTTTGAAACTATTTTCAGCAGTTCCGTATCATCTGTTTCGCTGCCGAAAACTATATTCGTCACCCCTATGTGGTCAAGAGTCCAAATGGACCCCGTAGCAAATCCACCTGCATCCTGCAAAGAATAAACCACAGGAAGCTCAACAACGAGATCGATACCTTGTTTTAAGGCCGCTTCCGCTCTTGCAAACTTCTCTACAATTGCCGGTTCGCCTCGCTGAACGAAGTTTCCGCTCATAACCGCAACGGTCACGTCGGGCCTCACCAGGTCCTTTGACTTTTCGAGGTGGTAGAGATGTCCATAGTGAAAGGGGTTGTATTCAACTACGAGACCGAGCGCTTTCATATATGAACCTCCCATATGCAGGGTTTCGTCGAAATTGCTTTCTATTAAGTCAGATGGCGTAGTGAGAGATCACCGAAGACATTATCGACATGAAAGTGTTTGACAGTTCCGAGAACCTTACATACCTTCATGCTGATAAGAGCCGTCCTTGGTCCTTCGTCAAGGATCATGAACCCGTCCTTCGAATAGCAGTTGCAAGTTGCCTGTTCCAAGTTGCAAGTCCTAAAGCAAAGAAACGTCAAATGCCGTTTTGCTGAAACTAGAGTCGCCCTTTGAGAAAGCTGTTCTTCGTTCCGTCTCAACGGTCAACGAGTTTCATTTTGCTCTTTCCTACCACGAACCTGCAATCCCGTACCCCTGTCTCATGGTGTAATTACTCCATACAAAGGTCCAGCCGATACCCGTTCTATTCTGATCTTAACAGGTTGACCGATCAGATCAGGTTCGGCCTCGTATATTACTATCTTGTTGTTCATTGTTCTTCCGTAGATCTTACCATTCCCTTTTATCTTGCCTTCGCCAATGACATCGATTGTCTGGTAAAGATACTTTTCGTTCTCTTCCCTGTTGATGTGCTTCTGAATTGCAAGGAGGTCATTGAGCCTTCTAGTCTTGACTTCCTGAGGCACATCATCTTTCATCTTATTTGCGGAGAGGGTGCCTTCTCTTGGCGAATACATGGCTAGATTGACGCGCTCGAATCTCACTTCTTTTACAAGGGAGACGGTTTCTTCGTACTCTTCTTCCGTCTCTCCGGGAAACCCGATAATCAAATCAGTACTGAGAGTTGCTCCTTGAACCTTGCTCTTCACCCGATCGATTAGGCCTAGATAGTACTCCCTCGTGCAACCTCTGTTCATATCCTTCAAAATTCTGTTGCTTCCGGACTGAACGGGCAGGTGAATCGCGCGAGATACTTTATCCGATGATGCGATTACATCAATCAGTTCGTCGCTGAAATCCCTGGGATAAGATGTCAAGAACCAGATTCTCTCAATTCCGTCAATCTTAGCTGTCTCTTTAATCAGCTTTGCAAGGGAAGAGCCATCTCCAAGGTCTTTTCCGTATGAGTCCACATTCTGTCCGAGATAAGTGATTTCTCTGTATCCATTCTCGGCAAGTTCCCTTGCCTCTGAAAGTATATCGTTTATGTTTCTGCTCTTTTCTCTACCTCTTGTATAG
>JAFGAP010000086.1 GCA_016933635.1 Kosmotogaceae bacterium | reverse complement strand
GATTTCTTGATAGAGTTCATAAACCGGGCTTTCACTGGAAAGGGTTTCATCTGGCGTATCTTCCAGTATTCCAATAACAAAGCCTGCGATCCAGTGACTCAGAACGTAGGCAAGACTGTCGGCGGTAGGAAGAAAGAAAGCCTGGGCAAGCTTGTAGCCAGACGCTTCCTCGAACCTTTCCGTGAATTGATCGATCCTGTCGAGAAACAGCACCCTCTTCTCTTCAGGTGTCTTTTCACCTGACAGTATGCTTTCCAGTTCTTCCACCAAACCATGTTTCGCGTAGTTCAGCAACGGAATCAGACGCAGGTTCATTAAGTCACTCCCTTCGCCCAATCAGCTATCCAGATCATTCAGCAGTCCTTTTAGCTCTCTCTTTTCGTTTTCAAGCTCTTCCTTTGTCGATTCGTCAAGTTCCATTTTTAGAGCCATCTCTACTAGATTCAAAGCTGCTTCGTATTCTTTTCCTATATCTTGCTTTTCTTTCCCGAGTTCTGTCATTATCTTTCCCAGTCTCTTGTGACAGAGGATGAGAATGAGGAGTCTGCGGAGGAGGCAGCGTAGGTTCATCGCTTCCCTATCCCTACGCTCATCGAAAATTGTGGCGATCACACATCTGTATGATTTCATAGCTACTTCTCTGTTTCCGTTTTCTTCTTCGAGGTTTCCCTGTCTATACATGGCATGGATGAACTGATCGATCTGTGCTTTTACTTCTTCATACCTGTCCATTTGAAAGAGGAGCTGCGCGTATTTCTCGTGTGTCATCGCTTTGAAGAAGATATGCGAAGGGATCTTCCAATCAGTCATTTCTATCGCCCTGTCGTAAGATGCGATAGCGTCCCTGTACTCGCTCTCTGCATCTTCGTACAGTCCTTTTCCAGCGTGGAGTACGGCAAGTCTGTGCAGGCTGGTTCCCCTGTCGCTGTGATAGTCAGCATCGCTTTCGTTCAGTCCTATCGCCCTGTCTATAGATTCGATCGAGTCATTGTACTCGCTCTCTGCTTCTTCGTACAGTCCTTTTCCAGCGTGGAGT
>JAFGAP010000085.1 GCA_016933635.1 Kosmotogaceae bacterium | reverse complement strand
TTCGGAAGTCAGGTATGGGTTCTTCAAGAAATAGTCCCCGCTGCCAAATAGTGAATCCCGTCCAGTCCAGAAAAGAACAATCGAATCCTCACAGACCGCATCTTCATACTGCGGCTTCATCTTTATCTCCATTTCGCCCCTAACATCAAGAAGAACACCATTTCCTATAAACCTGTGGATTTCGATCCGATCTATGTAGAGATCCGACTGGGTGAGATGCATGGGACCGTCTATATGGGTTCCCGAGTGCATACTGATTTCAAGTCTGTGGTTATTGTAACCATCTTTTTCCAAGACCCTTGATCTGCTTAACCTTGTGGGATCGTCTCCGGGATATACTGGCTGGTTATTTTCAACCGTTCTTGTCAAATCGACGAGTTTTCTCACAAGGATCACCTCTCTTTCTTCCTAAAAGAAACAACAATTACAGAATAGCACAGACCGGGTTTCCTGAAGCGTTTTCCTAAATGCAATGCTTCAAAGATCTTCTTAGATTTCAATCGATATTTGAAATCAATAGATTATATGATATGATTAATACATTCGAAGAAATTCAAAGGAGGAGAATTAGTATGAAAAGAGTATTGGCTTATGCATTAGTACTCCTCTTCGTATTGTCCTTTGCGTCATCTGCAATCGGTTCGTCGCTTGAATTGGCGAAGGACATCGCCGATTCGGCAAACGAACAGATTGAATCCTTAATCGAGACCGCAGTTCAGAAGGCCGAGAAATTCACGGAGCATTACGAAGAGAAGGGCATGTCGCTGTTGGCCTATGAGACTCTAATAGACAATCTCGGAAACGATCTTTCTGAGAGAGCGTTCTTGATTTCCCAGAGCGCCATAGCAAAAATCAGAGAGCTAGGATATAAGGCAATCTGCTATTATGTCCCAGTGAGACTAGGATACAAGGTTTTCTTGATCGATCCGATTCTGATAATCGACGACTGATAGAGCAAGCTTTGACTATCATCATTATGAAATGCCGTAGACGACTACGGCATTTTTAGTTAGCTAGAATCTCCTGGAGTATATGTGATAGACTGTATTTGAGTATCAACGTTTTCTATAAGCCTTATTTTTGGGGGAAGAGATGGAAGGTTTCAAAGTCTGCAAGGCATGTGAAACCATCGAAACGGTTGTCCAGAGGAATTCTTCGCTTTCTCTGCTGGCACACGGCGATGGCGTAGAAATTTCGATGTACGAATTGCGCTCCGGTGTCGTCACTTTTCTGGATACATTTTCAGGCGGGGATCTGCTTGAATTCTATTACATCATGGATGGAACCATGTCCTGCAATTACTCCAACAGAGAAGAGAATTTAGAACCCGGTGACTACTTCTATGCTCACAATCTCAAGTCCCCCGTAGAACTCAAGCCTCAAACAGATGTACGGATGCTACACGTATCTTCAAGGCCTTTGTTCAAGTACATAAGCAATAATATGGCTGTGATGAAGGATATTCTCTCGAAAGTAGAGATTAAAGACTCGTACACTCATGGCCATGGGAAAAGAGTCAGAGATGTATCGCTTGCCATTGCAAGAAAACTGGCCGTCCCTTCAGAGAAACAGGAAGTCATTGCTATGGGAGCTTTGTTCCACGACATTGGGAAGATTGAAATCGACGATTCAATATTGAAGAAACCATCTCGATTGAGTAAGGAGGAGTTTGAGATGATCAAGCTTCACCCGGTTAATGGTTGCGAGATGGTGAAAGGGAACTTCCTTGAAGAGACTCACGACATAATAAGACATCATCACGAACGACTCGACGGGTCGGGCTATCCCGATGGGTTGAAGGGAAGTGAGATATCTCTTGAGGCTAGAATCGTCGCCGTTGCAGATTCATTTGACGCAATGACTTCAAGGAGGCCATATAGAGAGGCGATGAGTTGCAGTGAAGC
>JAFGAP010000084.1 GCA_016933635.1 Kosmotogaceae bacterium | reverse complement strand
TTCTTCCCTTTCATACTTACCCCCTCTCTACTCTTCTATCCTATCTGTTCTTCTATTTATCTCCAATATCCTTGCGGGGTAAATATGCTCTTCCCGGAGGACGGTGGACCGTTGACGGACAACTTTGTTTTCATCAGCGGTCGGCGGATTCATGTTCTTAAGCGTGCAGCGGGTCTTGAGAAGCCAGCTCGGCTTCGCGGTCAATGGAGCCGTTGTGATCACGTGAAGATCGAGATTCCGACCAGGAGCTTTGTCGGAATGACGGAATCTAGCCTTTTCGGAATAACCGTTAGTTGTCATCCCGGACTTGATCCGGGATCTGGTTCCAAGAACGAACACCTGGACGCGTAGCGTCGGAACGAAGAACCGTTCTTCTCAAAGGACGGCTCTTCGCCTGACAAACTCGAAATCGGCCCAACGAAGCGTGACTGGCTTCTCAGATGTCAAAACTTAAAGGGAGAACTATGAAGGCAGAGAGAATCTTCTATTTGTACTCGGGATTTGTCTATTTTTTCTTCAATATGGTCTTTGCAATAAGCGGCGTATATTATGTCCAGAGTGTCGGCCTCAACCCTCTCCAGCTGGTTCTTGTGGGAACGGTTGTAGAAACCTCCGCTCTCATCTTCGAGATCCCTACCGGTGTCTTCGCCGATTCTGCCGGCAGGAAGAAATCCATAATACTGGGCATGATAATTGTCGGCCTCAGCTTTGTAATTGAAGGGGCGATCCCCTTGTTCTGGACGGTCATTATGGCTCAGATAGTTGCCGGTGCGGGCTACACTTTCCTCAGCGGAGCAGATGTTGCGTGGGTCGCGGACGAGAGCGAAAGCACAAGCCTGAACGGCATTCTGATCAGAGGCGTCCAGTTCGAGCAGCTCGGATCATTAATCGGCATCTGGTTCGGCGTTCTTCTGGCAACGGTCGCTTTGAACCTGCCGATAGTTCTTTCGGGAATTTCCCTAATTCTTTTCGCAGTAATTCTCGCCTTCGTTATGAAGGAGAGAAACTTCAGGCGTCCGACCGACGGCAGGTCTTTTGCTGCCTTCTTAGCCACCTTCAGGAATGGGATAAAGCAGTTCAGAAGATCAAGAACACTTATGATCCTTCTAGCAGTGAGTTTCATGATCGGCCTTTACAGCGAGGGATTCGACAGGTTGTGGGTTCTGAAGTTTCTGGAGGATCTCAAGATTCCACAGCAACTCGGTTCGAAATATCTGATCGTTTTTGGAGTGATCAGTTCCGGCGCAATGGTCCTGAGCATGATAACTCTGGCACTGTCAAAGAGAGTCACGGCAAGTGCTTCATCGAAAGTGCTTCTGAAGTATCTGATTGGAGTCAATCTGGTGCTTGGGATTGCTTTCATCGGGTTTTCGCTAAGCGGCAATATCGAGATCGCGCTCGCCTTCTACTGGGCAGGCTTCGCCGCCAGGCGCAACGACTATCCTCTGTACGCCGCCCTCCTCAATAAACATATCAGCGTGTCCAGCGTCAGGGCGACGGTGATCTCCGTCGCAAGACAGTTCGATTCGTTCGGGCAGATCGCAGGCGGACCGTTGATAGGGTTCATTGCGCTTAGGCTTTCAACCGCAGTTGCTCTCAGCATCACGGGACTTCTTGTCTTTCCCATAGCGGTTCTTTATCTTCTAATTCTATATAGAAGAGATCCTCAAACGTAAAAGTCGCAGCCTTCAGCCGGAAGATGAATAGTCCTGAATTTTCACTTCCAAGCGAATTTCCAAAGCGAAATCAAGGCGCCTTCATGCATAGGCGGAAGCCGAGATTGTTGTTGGAACCATCTGGTTTGAAATAGCTGCGAATTGTCAATCTCTGATATGACTCCTCGTAGAACCAGCTTCCGCCT
>JAFGAP010000083.1 GCA_016933635.1 Kosmotogaceae bacterium | reverse complement strand
AGCAATCCTCAGGAGTGAGGTGACATAAGTGGGTCAGAAGGTACATCCTTATGGATTCAGGCTTGGTGTCAGTAAAGATTGGAAAGCTCGCTGGATTAATGAGAAGAATTACAAAGAATATCTTCTTGAAGATCTCAAGATCAGGGACTTTCTCAAAAAGAACTACATGGCTGCCGGAGTGTCGGACATCTATATTGAAAGACCCGAGCCTGGCAAAGTAGTTATTACAATCAAGTGCGCCAGACCTGGTGTGATGATTGGAAAGAAGGGCAGTGAAGTGAAACTGCTCAGGCAGAAACTGGAAAAGCTTATAACTAGGCAGTTTCAGTTGAACATTGAAGAAGTTAAAACACCCGAGACCGATGCTATCCTTGTTGCTGAGGATATAGCATCTAGAATTGAGAAGCGAGCTTCCTACAAGAGGGCAATGAAAAGAGCAATATTCACCGCCATGAGAAAGGGAGCTAGAGGGATCAAGATAATGGTCTCCGGAAGACTGAACGGTGCCGATATTGCCAGGACAGAGTGGTACCTGGAAGGAAGACTTCCTCTCCAGACCCTCAGAGCTGATCTGGACTACGGTTACACCACTGCCTTCACAAAGATGGGAATTATCGGCGTGAAGGTATGGATATACAAAGGCGACGTACAGGTGTAATTGCAAGAGGGGAGGTAGTTCATAATGTTAATGCCCAAAAGGGTGAAATATAGGAAGCAACAAAGAGGTAAGATGAATGGAAAGGCAAAAGGCGGGACTATTGTTCATTTTGGTGAATGGGGGATTAAGGCCCTTGAACCGCATTGGATAACTGCGCAGCAGATAGAGTCCTGCAGAATAGCGATCACAAGAACATTGAAGAGGAATGGTAATCTTTGGATTAGAATCTTCCCCGACAAGCCCATTACGTCAAAAGGAATTGGAGTCCGAATGGGAAAGGGAAAGGGAGATGTTGAAGGCTGGGTAGCCGTTGTCAAGCCCGGGAAGGTCATGTTCGAAATAGGCGGAGTGCCTGACCAACTTGCGAAAGAGGCCCTTGAGAAAGCTGCTTCAAAACTACCTATCAGAACAAAGATAGTACCGAGGTATCAAATAGGAGGTGAGCTCTGATGAAGGCCGTTGAACTTCAGAAGTTCACAGACGAGGAACTCACTCAGATGCTTGAAGATTCAAAGAGAAAGCTGATGGACCTCAGGTTCCAGCTAGAAATGAACAGGTTGAAGAACCATTCCCAGATAACTTCAGTAAAGCGCGACATAGCTAGGATTAAGACTATCCTTCGCGGTCGTGAGCTGGGGATAAGGAGGTAGTCCGCCATGCCAAGAAAAACACTGGTAGGAACTGTAGTAAGTGACAAGATGGACAAGACCATAGTCGTTAGCGTTACAAGAACACATATACATCCCTTCTACGGGAAGACCATGAAAACTACAAAAAAGTATCACGCAGATGACCCTGAAGGTCTTGCGGGAATGGGAGATACAGTTGAGATTGAGGAATGTAAACCTTTAAGCAAGATGAAGAAGTTCAAGCTTGTTAAGGTCTTGAAGAAGGATGTTTACACTGGAGAAATTCCCGAAACTCCCGAGGCCGTTGAAGATTCCGGAGGTGACCAGAAATGATCCAGCAGGAATCTTATTTAAGGGTTGCCGATAATTCCGGTGCCAGGATGATCAAAGTCATCCAAGTAACTGGAGGATACAGAAAGAGATCGGGAACCGTAGGTGACATAGTTGTCGCAGCAGTAAGAGATGTGGCACCTAACACGGATTTCAAGAAAGGAGATATCGTAAGGGCCGTTCTAGTGAGAACCGCCAAGGAAATTCGAAGGCCAGACGGCACTTACATAAGGTTCGATGACAACGCAGCTGTTATCATCGACAAGCAGAACCAGCCCAGAGGAACACGTGTCTTTGGACCTGTTGCTAGAGAGATTAGGGACAAGGGTTTTTCTAAGATAGCTTCTCTAGCCCAGGAAGTCTGGTGAGGAGTGAGCTAAATGAGTAGAGTGAAGAAGGAAGATACCGTAATGGTAATATCAGGAAAGGATAGGGGCAAAAAAGGCAAAGTCCTCAAAACGTTTCCCTCAGAAAAAAAGATCATCGTTGAGGGAGTGAACTTCACAAAGAAACACCAGAGACCTACTAACCAGTATCGTGAAGGAGGAATAATCGAAAGAGAATCTCCTATTTACGTTTCGAAAGTAATGGTTGTCTGCCCCAATTGCAATAAGCCTACGAGAGTCGCACACAAAATTCTCGAAAACGGAGAAAAGGTAAGATCCTGCAAGAAGTGCGGCGAGATAATCGATAAGGTTTGATGGGGAGGAGTTGTTGATGGCATACGAATACGTCCCTTTGAAAGATAGATATGAAAATGAAGTAATTCCGGTAATGACTAAAGAGTTTGGTTATAAGAACAAGCTCGAAGTTCCCAGAGTTTCCAAGATAGTTGTCAATATGGGCATAGGGGAAGGTTCGAGAAACGCCGACCTTCTTGATCTGCACGGAAAAGAGCTCATGACAATTGTTGGACAGAAACCGGTAGTTACTAAGGCTAAGAGAAGTATCGCGAACTTCAAACTTCGTGATGGAATGCCGGTTGGTTTGAAAGTCACTCTCCGTGGTCCGAGGATGTATAACTTCCTCTACAAGCTAATAAATATCGTGCTTCCCAAGCTGAGAGACTTCAGAGGTGTTGATCCCGACTCATTCGACGGGAGAGGGAATTATGCAATGGGGCTTCCCGAACAATTGGTCTTTCCCGAAATAGTACCGGATCAAATCAAGCGAGTTCAGGGAATGGACATAATTGTTGTTACTACGGCCAGGACCGATGAGGAGGCCAGAAGATTACTAGCACTTCTCGGACTTCCTTTCAAGAGAGTCATGGCCTAAGGAGGTAAGTGCATGGCGAAGAAATCTATAGTTGAAAAGTGGAAACGCGAACCCAAGTTCAAGGTTAGGAAATATAATAGATGCAATCTGTGTGGCAGACCGAGAGCTGTATATAGAGAGTTCGGTCTTTGCAGAGTGTGTTTTCGACAGCTGGCTTCCGAGGGAAAACTCCCCGGTGTAAAGAAAGCAAGCTGGTGAGGAGGGAATTGTAATGTGGAGTGATCCCATAGCCGACATGCTCACTAGAATACGAAATGCCAATGCGGCCTTTAAGGAAAGCGTGGATATTCCAGCTTCAAACCTGAAGAAGAAACTTCTAGATATTCTGAAGGCTGAAGGCTATATAGATGATTATAAGTATATCGAGGATGGCAAACAGGGTGTTCTCAAGGTCTTTCTGAAATACAAGGGAGATAGGAGACACAAGGTTAACGTTATATCTGGAATCGTAAGAATTTCCAAGCCTGGTAAGCGCCTATATGTTAACAAGGATAAGCTTCCAAAGGTGAAATCAGGCATGGGAATTGCAATCGTAAGTACATCCAGCGGAGTGATGACAGACAAGCAGGCCCGTTCTCAGGGCGTCGGCGGCGAAGTCATCTGCTACGTATGGTAGGGAGGAATTCAAATGTCTAGATTACTTAAGCATTCGATAAAAATCCCTGCTGGTGTGTCCTGCAAAATTGAAGGAAGTGTTATCTCTGTCAAGGGACCGAAAGGTGAGCTCAAGCAAGAACTCCTTCCTCTAGTGAAGATCGAGGCCGACGAAAAAGAGATTTGGGTCAAGCCAAACGAAGAAGTTGTTATTAGAAAGAGTGATTACAAGAGATTGGCTAAGTATGCCGGTACTTTTTGGTCGCTCATAAATAACATGGTTGTCGGAGTTACTCAAGGCTTCGTCAAGGAGCTGGAAATAGTGGGAGTTGGATACAGAGCACAACTTCAAGGAAAGAAGCTTGTGATGAACCTTGGGTATGCTCATCCAGTTGAGATTGATCCTCCATCAGGAGTTGAGTTTGAAGTGCCCGCACCACAGGCAATAGTTGTCAAGGGAATTGACAAGTATCAGGTTGGTCAGGTGGCGGCAAACATAAAGCGCTGGAGAATCCCTATTGTTTATTCAGGAAAAGGTATTCGTTACAAGGGAGAACAAGTTAGAACGAAAGTCGGTAAGAAGGTCTAATCAAGGAGGCGGCTGGAGTGTTCAAACATAAAGACAAGAAGGAACAAAGGCGAAAGAGGCATCTTCGCGTCAGGTCTGCAGTTTCCGGAACACCGGAAAGACCGAGACTAGCAGTCTTCAGAAGTGAGAAGCATATTTATGCTCAGCTTATTGATGATTCAAAGGGAATTACCCTTGTTTCTGCATCGACTGTAGATAAGGATGTCAAGGCTTCAATAGAGAAGTCATGGGATGTGGATGCTGCTAAGAAAGTTGGGGAGCTCCTCGCAAAGAAGGCGAAAGATAAGGGAATAAGCAGTGTAGTCTTCGACCGTGGGGGTTTTAAGTTCCATGGAAGAATAAAGTCACTTGCCGAGGGCGCTCGAGCAGGCGGACTACAGTTCTGAGGAGGTGAAGAAGATGGCTGAAGAGATGAAGAACGATCGCAATTCGAGATCTTCACGTGAAGGAAGAAGAAACCCCAGAGCTTCCAGAAACGCTCCTGTGGAAAAACAGGTAGAAGACAACGAATTTGAAGAAAGAATAATTGAGATAAGAAGAGTAACGAAAGTAGTCGCAGGAGGAAAGAATCTTTCTTTTAGAGTAGTCGCTGTCGTGGGCAACCGTGATGGGAAGGTTGGTCTTGGTATAGGGAGCGCAAGGGAAGTTCCTACTGCAATAAGAAAGGCCGTGCTTGAAGCCAAGAAGAATGTGGCAGAGGTCGCGGTGAGAAATGAGACTGTTCCTCACGAGACGGTCGGAAGGCAGGATTCTGCAAGGATAATGTTAAAACCGGCTGGTCCCGGCACTGGGATTATTGCGAATTCGCCTGTAAGAGCGGTTGTTGAACTTGCAGGTGTGAAGAATATTCTTACGAAGTCGCTTGGATCATCTAACACACTAAATATGGCTAGAGCGGCTTTGAATGGACTATTAAGTTTGAGATCTCCACAGGACTTCGCAAAACTCAGGGATATACCCCTAAAGGCAGTCTTCCACGGTTTCAGCGAGGAGGCAGGTCAGTAATGGCAAAGAGTTTAAGAATACGATTGATGAAAAGTCCGATTGGATATAACAGAAGACAGCTGAAGACGGTTAAAGCATTAGGCCTTGGAAAGCTGGACAGCGAAGTTGTTCAGCCTGATTCTCCACAGATCAGGGGCATGGTGAATTCCATAAGACACCTTCTAGCTGTTGAAGAACTTGATGACTGAAGGGGGTAGGAAGATGGCTTTTAAAGTTGAAGATCTAAGTCCGACGCCCGGTTCGAGAACAAGAGAGAAAAGAATAGGACGCGGTATAGGTTCGGGAATGGGTAAAACCGCCACCAGAGGCCATAAAGGTCAAGGAAGAGCGACGGGTAAAGTGGCCGCACGTTTCGAGGGCGGACAGACACCCCTATTCAGAAGAACACCGATAAAAGGGTTCAAGAACCGAGGATCTGTTGTTTATGCCACTGTAAACATTGCAACTCTCGAAGAGAGATTCGAAAGTGGCAGCGAGATTTCACCCGAGATACTCGTTCAGCGCAAGATACTCAAAGATCTTAAAGACGGAGTGAAAATACTTGCGAGAGGCGAACTGACAAAGTCTTTTGTTGTCAAGGCTAATGCTTTTAGCGCTACTGCCAAGGAGAAGATTGAATCTGCTGGTGGAAAGGCAGAGGTGATCTGACAATGTGGAATGCCCTGAAGAACGCGTTCAAGATTCCCGAGCTGAGAGACAGAATCCTCTTCACGTTCCTCGCACTGGCAGTCTTCAGACTTGGTGTTTACATACCGATTCCCGGGATTAATATCCAAGCCTGGTCTACGTACTTCGGCACTCTATCTACAGGCGGAGCCGGAGGCTTCATTGGCTTCTTCGATGTTTTCACCGGTGGAGCCGTTGAGCAGTTTTCGATATTCTTAATGAGCGTTACTCCATACATAAACGCTCAGATTATGCTTCAGCTGCTGACTGCTGTTGTTCCAAGTTTGAAGGAGATGCTTAAGGAAGGCGAAGAGGGAAAAAAGAAGTATGCTCGATACACAAGAATGCTGACGATTGGACTCGCGGGTCTTCAAGGATTCCTGATATCATTCGGCCTCTCTTCTAACACGACAATTATGGCCATTCCCAGCAGGCTGCTCTTTGTGTTGTTAGCAACTTCCACCCTCATCGGTGGTACAATGTTCCTTCTTTGGCTAGGAGAAAGAATAACGGAAAAGGGAATTGGAAATGGAATTTCAGTTCTGATTTTCGGAGGTATTGTGGCAAGATATCCTGCTTCCATTATGCAGGTTGTGGTGGCTTTGTCGCCGTTACAGTGGGCGATATTGCTTGCGATCGCTCTGTTCACAATAGTGGCGGTTATCTATGTTCAGATGGGAGAAAGAAGGATCGAAGTTCAGTATGCAAGGAGAGTTACGGGTAGAAGGGTATATGGAGGAGTTTCCACACACATTCCTATCAAGGTTAATCAGGGTGGAGTCATACCGATAATATTCAGTTCGGCGATTATGATGCTTCCACAATTCATAGCAACGGCCTTCCCCGAGGGAAGTGGCGGTAGGAATATTATGCAGACTCTCTTTGCTCAGACATCACCCCTCTACATATTGCTTTATGGAGGAATGGTTTTCTTCTTCACGTTCTTTTATAGTTCGCTTGTTTTTGATGTCAGAGAAGTATCGGATAACATACGTAACTACGGAGGATACATACCCGGAATAAGACCGGGCTTTTCAACTCAGCAGTATATTCAGAGAGTCCTTAACAGAGTGGTTTTCATGGGTGCTCTGTTTCTCGTGGTAATTGCATTGCTCCCCTTAGTAGTTGGAGGGATATTCAGTATTACCGGGCTCGCAATTGGAGGAACATCGACTCTGATTGCTGTTGGCGTAGCTATTGATATATTGCAGCAGATGGAAACACACCTTATGGTGAGGCATTATGAAGGGTTCGTAAAGAAAGGCAAGTTACGAGGAAGGAGATAAGATGAACGTTATTCTTATGGGTCCTCCCGGAGCAGGGAAGGGGACACAGGCAAAACGGATAGCCCAGATATTCAAGATTCCTCACATATCGACTGGAGATATGTTAAGGGAAGCCGTGGCTGCTGGCACTGACCTTGGGCTGAAGGTCAAAGAGATTATGGATAAAGGGCTTCTCGTCCCCGATGATTTGATGATCGACCTTGTGAGAGAAAGGTTGTCGAGAGAGGATACCAGGAATGGGTTCATTCTTGATGGTTTTCCAAGAACAGTTGAGCAGGCAGTTGCGCTTGATGAAATGCTAGTGGAGCTAGGGAGAAAAATCGATGTAGCTCTGCTCGTTAATGCAGATGAAGAAGAAGTCGTAAAACGCATTTCTAGCAGAAGAGTTTGCCCGGAGTGTGGCAAGGTCTACAATCTCCTGACGATAAGACCGAAAGTGGAGGGTCACTGCGATAACGATGGTGTCGAGTTAATTCAGAGAGACGACGATATGCCTGAGACTGTACGGTCAAGGTACAGAGTCTATTTGGAGAAAACGGAGCCAGTGATCCATTATTACTCGGGTGACAAAAGCCGGCTTCTTGAAGTGGACGGGACCGGAGAGATTGATGTAGTAACTGCCAAAATCGTAGAACATCTGGAGTCGTCTAGAAATGGTTAGGTTGAAATCTCCAGAAGAAATATGTAAAATCGAAATTGCTGCGAAGATTGTCGCAGAGGTTTTGGCTGAGATGGAGTCTTATGCAGTTGAAGGAGCCTCTGCTCTCGACATGGAGAAGGCGGCAGAAGAGTTGATTTATAAACGAGGTGGCATCCCCGCATTCAAGGGTTATAGTGGTTATCCTTACACTCTTTGTGTTTCGGTAAACGAGGAAGTTATTCACGGGTTTCCCTTGAAAGAAAAAGTTTTTGCCGATGGTGACATAGTCTCCGTGGATTGTGGGGTCAACAAAGACGGATTCATTGGAGATGCGGCAAAATCTTTCGTAGTAGGCAACTACAGGAGTGAAAAGGACAGGCTGCTTCTACAGCGAACGGAAGAAGCACTTCTAAAGGGTATAGAAATGGCAGTTGCTGGAAATAGAGTTGGCGACATCGGCTATGCCGTTCAGAATTGTGTGGAAAGCGCTGGGCTATCCGTAATAAGAGATTACGTCGGTCATGGGGTCGGTCTAAGCCTCCATGAGGATCCTCAGGTACCGAATTACGGAAGACAGGGAAGCGGGATGCTTTTAAGAACCGGTATGACCCTTGCGATTGAACCGATGGTCGCAAGTGGACACTATAGCTTAGAGATTCTGGAAGACGGATGGACTGCAGTAACTGCGGATAGATCGCGAGCTGCTCACTTTGAGCATGACATTGCGATTCTTGAAGATGGTCCGACGATTCTTTCTAGATTGTGAGGAGGATCACTGGTGTCGGATAAGAGCGATATCATTAAGATGGATGGAATAGTTGTGGAATCGATGCCTAATGCGACCTTCAAGGTCGAGCTTGAGAACAACCACACTGTTCTAGCTCACATCTCTGGGAAAATGCGCAAGAACTTCATCAGGTTGATCCCCGGTGATAAGGTCGTTGTGGAAGTATCGATATACGACCTGACCAAAGGAAGAATTGTTTATCGTAAAAGGATAGACAAAGGAGGAGAAACGAATTGAAAGTCCGCGCTTCGGTCAAAAAGAGATGTGAACACTGCAAAGTCATAAGACGCAATGGCAGAATAAGAGTCATCTGCGAAAAAAATCCAAAGCACAATCAGCGTCAGGGTTAAGGAGGGATATAGATGGCACGTATCCTTGGTGT
>JAFGAP010000082.1 GCA_016933635.1 Kosmotogaceae bacterium | reverse complement strand
GATTTCCAGTGCGCTCTTGGCCTTTCACAGCTAAGGAAAATCGACGGTTTCCTGGATAGAAGAAATGAAATAGCTTCCATGTACGATGAAGGTTTCAAAGATGTTGAAGGGCTTGTGATTCCTCCAAAACCTGAACAATATAGTTCGAGGCACGCATATCATCTTTACCCTATTTTGCTGACCAAGATAGACAGAAAGGAAGCTTATTTGAAACTGAGAGAAAGGGGAATACTTACTCAGGTGCACTACATACCCGTTCACTTGCAGCCGTACTATAGAAATAACTATGGCTTCAAGAAAGGTGATTATCCAAATGCGGAGCATTACTATGAACATGAGCTTTCTATTCCCATGTATCCGAAAATGACGGACGAAGAAGCGAACTACGTAATAGAGTCCATAAAGAGTCTGACAAAGTGAGGTGGGCTTTGTGGAGTTCATGATAGGAGATCGTTTCGTAGGGGACAATCGTCCAGTTTTCATTGTTGCCGAGATGTCGTGCAACCATCTCCAAAAGTACGATTATGCAGTTGAGATCATAAAGAAGGCCAAAGATGCGGGCGCAGATGCCATCAAACTTCAGACATACACTCCGGACACCATGACGATAGACTGCAATAACGAATATTTCAGGTTGGATGATACCATCTGGGAAGGGAAGAATCTGTACCAGCTGTATAAGGAAGCATACACTCCCTGGGAATGGCAGCCAAAACTCAAAAAGATTGCGGAAGAGGAAGGGCTAATCTTCTTTTCAACTCCATTTGACAGGACTTCGGTTGACTTTCTTGAAGAGCTAGATGTTCCTGTTCATAAAATCGCTTCGTATGAGATAACGGATATTCCACTCATGGACTATATTGCTCAGAAGGGAAAACCTATAATATTCTCAATTGGAATGGCCACTTTGGCGGATATTGAGTTGGCTTTGTCAACAATAAGGAAGCACGAGAACAACGACATTGCAGTTTTGAAGTGTGTTAGCGCTTATCCGACTCCGATAGAGGAGACTAACTTGAAGACAATAGAAAACATTAGAGAAACTTTCGGTGTCGTTCCTGGCTTATCCGATCACACAAATACAATCACAACCGCCGTTCTTTCAGTTGCACTAGGAGCAAAGATAATTGAGAAACACATAACTCTAAATAGAAGTCTTGGTGGACCAGATGCACCATTTTCTCTCGAACCAGATGAATTCAAGACAATGGTTAGTGCTGTTAGAGAAGCCGAAAAGGCAATAGGCAAGACAACATATGCGCTCAGCAAAAAGCAACAGAGAAGTCGTCTTATGGCACGATCTCTCTTCGTAGTGAAAAACATGAAGAAGGGAGAAATATTCACGGAGGAAAATGTTAAATCCATAAGACCCGGATATGGATTGCATCCAAAGCACTTGCCGGAAATCCTCGGGAAAAGAGCTGTTGTTGACACGGAATATGGAACACCGTTAAGCTGGAGCTTAGTAAGTAAAGAATTAGAGTAGAATCCATATCTCCGGAAGCTATGGTAATTTCCAACCAGAAGGGGGTTCCTGAATGATTTTAGAAGAGGGAGATGTACTTCTTCGTCCGCTAAGTATAAAAGATACAGATTTCTTGCTTGGTATAAGAAATGATCTTGAATTCGCCGACGAATTCTTTTCCGATCCTCCCAGCTATGACTTCGCTCATAATAGTTGGCTGCAATCTGCCGCGAAGAATAACATAGAATTGATAATAGAGTTCAAATCTGAAAGAGCCGGGCAAATAAGATTGACTGACATTGACTACAGACATCAGAAAGCTCAATTCGGGATCATGCTAGCAAGAAGCTTTCAGGGAAAGGGAATCGCATTTGATTCCAGTAGTATCTTCTTTGAATACGTATTCAGAAATCTCCCTATTAACAAAATATACCTAGAGCTGTTTGCCAACAACTCGCCTGCGATGAGGCTGTATGAAAAACTGGGGTTTATTGAAGAAGGTCATCTTAGGCAAGAATATTTCAAGCGTGGCGAATTTAAAGATACAATTAGAATGTCAGTCCTGAGAGAAGAATGGGAAAAAACAAGATAGAAACTGTTCTGTTCAAGACTGCTGCAAACAGTAGTATAGGCTATGGTCATCTATACAGATGTCTCTCTCTTGCGACAGCACTGAAGCAGTGTGGTGTTAGCAGTGTTTTTCTTGCTAATACAGAAGCAAAAAGCAAGATTGGCGAATACGGACTTGACTTTGTATGCTCAGAAACCTTTGATTACAACGACTTAGAGATAATCAAGACTATTAGACCTGAAGTTATGATTTTTGATTCATATCTTGCCGACTTAAGCTATATAGAAGAATTGGCAAGAGAGCATTTTTTCGTTCATTTCGATGACAACAACGATGTTTATCCCGAAGTGATAGGTGATATTCTTATTAACGGAAATATTCATGCTAAAGACTTGCACTATATCCGCAAGAAGAATGGAACGAG
>JAFGAP010000081.1 GCA_016933635.1 Kosmotogaceae bacterium | reverse complement strand
TGATCTGGGACGAAGGACCAAGGACGGTTTTTCACAGCGCTCAGAGTCACTTAGCTAGGGTCCGGCGCAAAGCATTTTTTCCAGCGATCAGCGGGTTTTTGATCTTAAGCGTGCAGCGGCCCTTTCGAAGGAACACTCCTAGTTCAGATGACGGAATTAACACACGGGTTTCGGGTTCTTGAGTCTGGGGTTTGGCAAACAGAAGCTATTGAACCATCACCATCCTAAGTGCTATTGAGGTTGTCATCTCTGACTTGAATCAGGATCTGGGCTTTTCAAGACCGTGGGGCGGGGTTGCAGGTTCGTGCAGGAAAGATCGAACTGAAACTGCTTCTCCGCTGAAACGTACACCGTTCGCCGAGGAGAAGTTGTTCGTTCCAGAGCGAGGATCTGTTCTTGCTTAAGATCAAAAACCACAAACACGGGATTCTGAATGGAGTTCCGCATGACGGAATCCCGGACGAAGAACTAAGAACCCGGATGCGCAGCATCGGAACAAACAGCTGCTCTCCCAAAAACCGCTTCTAACGATCTAACCAGACCCTAGACCCTGACCCGATTCTTTCCTTCCTACGTTCGCCCTTCACATGAATCTAGAGTACTCGATTACTCCGGATATCAATCCTGCGAAGACCTCAAGAAGCTCTACGTCTGCCCCGCTCCAAGCGAATTGGCCGCTAAGCCTTTCCAGCCCGACGAAACCGACGGGCCTATGCCGAGAAAAAATCGGAATGACGACAAGTGAGACGATTCCCTGCTGTGCAAGGACTTCGGCTTCTCTGCTCGCCTCCTCAGGGAGTTCGTTGACCACATAAGAATGTACCCCGCCTCTTTTCATTTCCTTTATCCACCAGGAGAACTCCTTGAACGGCATGCTTTGAAGATGGGGTTTGGCACTATTGACACCTTCTCTACACCATTCATGGGTGTTCCTGGTCGAATTTGTCCTGTAGTCCAGCAAGAAGACATTGGCTCTGTCCGCAGAGGTTAGCTCGCCAAGTTGTCCAAGCGCTTTTTCTATCGCGTCGTCTATGTTCTCGTATTCCTTGAGCGCTCCGGAAACCTCCGAAATGACTCGTTCAAAGTTCTGTCTCCACTGGAGCTCCGCTGCCACCTTCCTGTAGGCACTTGTATCTCGTGCCACTACCATTGTGACTATAGAGTTCTGAAGATCGAGAACCTTCAGACAAATCTCTACCTGAAGTTTCTCCCCGCTCTTCATGGTTAGAAATGAATCCGTCGTACACATTCCCTTTACCTGAAGATCGGCCCTTATCTTCTTTATCTGAGAATCAAGATCACCGGCCACCGAATAGAAACTCATCTCGAGAAGCTCGTCGTATGAGTATCCAAGTTTTTCGGCTGCACTGTTGTTTGCTTCGACTATCCTGCCGGGCCTCAATGGGTCGTCGAGACTTACGAGGAAGATCATGTCGTCAATCAGGCTAGAAAACCCTTCATACTTGCTCTTGAGATACTTGTTCAGCGTATAGAACTGATTGGACCTTGAGGTTTCTTCGACAAAGGGATCCTCTGAAACCGTTTCTACGTGAATATTCCACCTCAGTTTGGAAATCCGTTCAGATAATGTCTTGATTTCCGCCGTACCGTTGTCAACGATGTACACTTTTATTGGTTCCACAGAATCCCTCCGTAGCTGGGTAGAAAGAAGTCCTACTCAGGATTTAAAAACCGTCTTCCCGTTCAGAACGGTTTCTTCAACTTCAAGATTTCCATCGAGCAATACCAGATCTGCGCGATAGCCCTCTGAGACTCTTCCGCGGTCCTTTATGCCCAGGGAATTCAGGGAGTTGAGAGATGATACCATTGCAAGTTCCTTCAACGAACAGCCGGTGAATTCTCTGAAATTTCTTACAGCTGCGCTAAAGACAAGTACGGCAGCGGCAATTGTTCCGTCCTCAAGAGTAGGTCTTCCATTTTTCAGAATGACCTTCTGTCCGCCCAGTTCATACTCTCCATCGGGCATGGCTGTCGCATCGATAGTATCTGTAACTATCATAATCTTCTTCGCGCCTTTAATTCCGAAGGTAAGCTTCACAAAACCTGGCAAAGAGTGAATTCCATCAATTATCATCTCTACCGAAAAAGGCAGCGAAAGAACAGCTCCAACGCAGCCCAGTTCCCTGTGATGAAGAGTGTTCATCCCGTTTGGAAAGTGGGTTATTCTATCGCAGCCTTGATTATATGCTCTCTCCATGTCCTCGTACGTTGCATCGGTATGTCCTAACGAAAGAGTTATACCGCGATTCTGTATCAGTTCTTGCGCGTGTGAGAATCCCTCGAGCTCCGGAGCCATAGTAATGAGCTTCACCGATTCGATAAGCGTCTCCTCAATTTCCTTCAGGTCTATGCTTCGAATGAGTTCTGGATTCTGAGCTCCCTTTCTTTTCAGACTCAGGTAGGGGCCTTCATAGTGAACGCCCCCAACTGAAGTTATACTGTTATTGCTTATGTAATCTCTTACTACTGTAGCAGCAGAAAGGATTGCC
>JAFGAP010000006.1 GCA_016933635.1 Kosmotogaceae bacterium | reverse complement strand
GTTCTTGCCCAGCCTTGCGTCCACTGACGCTACTCAGTGCATTTCGTCCCCGACGTTCTTCGGCGCCCTGCGTCTGATCTTTTGTTCTCCTTCACGCCTAGAGCTTGCAGCTTGGAACAGTCAACTTGCAGCTGCTCTATTTCGAGGACTGAGGACCGTTGACTGGCAACTTTGTTCTTCGGCGTTCCTTGTTCTTTATCCTAACAATTATATGAATCTTTGAAAACGTACTCATTCTTCGATTCTCATCAAGAATAATCGTTCATAATCGCCCCCATTCGACTCTGCTTCGATTTCACTCTCTGGATTGGATGGAGTATTATCGTTGTAGGCAACGTTGCAGATTCAGTCTTTCTAGCGATTAAGATGTGACTCCTAATTTTTTCCCTCGCGACAATCCTTGATTTTATCGCCATTTCGATTAAATGCGGTCTCACAAAATCCGAAAGGAGTGATCAAATGTCGAAAAGACTTGGATTCGTTCTGGTACTTCTGTTACTGGTTCTTGCATTGCCAACAGCACTGATGGCTCAGGATGACGATCCGGTTGTCATCTACTTCTTCCCTGGAGGTAGTCCGGGTGGTACATTTGCTACTGTGGTCTACAACGGGGCCGTTCATGCGGCCGAAATTCTAGGTGACAGAGTTGAAATGCACTATCTGTGGTCGGAATGGAGCCCGCAGATAATGGTTACTCAACTCGAACAGGCAATAGCTGCAAATCCAGACGGTATCGCAATAATGGGGCACCCCGGCGATGACGCTTACAGACCTTTCGTCGAAGAGGCAGTTGCAAAGGGAATTATCGTAACAAGTCAGAACGCAACCCTGCCCGGGCTTCAGGCAGACTTCGCAAGCCAAGGATTCGGCTATGTGGGCCAGGAACTTTACGCCTCTGGATGGACGCTGGGCCAGGGTATTCTTCAAAGAGCAAATGTGAAGCAAGGTGACCATGCGCTCGTCTGGGGCCTCAAATCTCAGCCGACAAGAGGTCAGAGAACTCAGGGAGCCATTGATGCCCTTGAGAACGGCGGTCTCATTGTGGACTATATCGAAATCTCCCCAGAGGTCGACAAAGATGCGGCCAACGGCATACCAGTAATCGTGGGTTACTTGCAGGCTAATCCTAACTGCAAGGTTGTAGTCACCGATCACGGGAACCTCACATCTGCTCAGCAGACCTATTTTGAGTCCGCAGGGTATGGCCCCGATGAAATCTATGGAGCCGGCTTCGATCTCTCACCGGCAACTGTCGAGAGTATCAAGTCGGGCTACACCGACCTCGTTCTTGACCAACAGCCCTTCCTGCAAGGCTTCCTGCCTGTAATGCAGATCTATTTGACGAAGAAATTCGGATTCTCTGGACTCCACATAGATACAGGCGGCGGCTTGATAGGTCCTGACAATATCGACTTCATTGCGCCACTGGCAGAGAAGGGAATCAGATAATTTCTGCTGAATGAACACTGTGAATTGCGGGAGGGGTGAGTGCCCCTTCCGCTTGTTGGCATACGCGGTTCTGCAAAAGGAGGAGGTCCCTTGAGCGAGAACATTATTGAAATGAAAGACATTCACAAATCCTTCGGCGGGGTACAAGCTTTGAAGGGAATAGACTTTCATGTCGGCCCCAACGAAGTGGTAGGTGTCCTCGGTGATAATGGGGCTGGCAAGTCAACATTGATTAAGATCATTTCTGGAGTCCATACATTTGACTCGGGTGAAATGTATATAAAGGGTAAGAAGATTCATCCCAAGCATCACTGTGTGAAGCTAGCGCACAGATTCGGAATAGAGACCGTCTATCAGGAAAAGGCGCTTGGAGAGAAGCAGCAGCTCTGGAGAAATATCTTTCTTGGACGGCAGATAACCAACAGACTTGGCTTCATAAGAGTCAAGGAAGAAATCAAAGAGACCAACAAGATAATGAGAGAGATGATGAGATTCAGGGGAATCGGGGCTGGGGCCGAATCATTTATCAGAACCCTTTCCGGCGGAGAGCGACAGGGTGTTGCCATTTCGAGAGCGATGTATTTTGACTCGGACCTGGTGATACTGGACGAGCCAACAATGGCACTGTCACTTCAGGAAGTCAGGAAGGTGCTCGATTTCATTTTGGCTGTGAAAGAGAGAGGCAAGTCGTGTGTATATATCTCACACAATATCGCAAACGTCTATCCTGTATCCGATAGATTCGTCGTCATAGATAGAGGTGAAGTCGTTTGTGAATACTACAGAAGAGACATCTCGCTGGAGAAGCTCAACGAAGAGCTGATAGAATTCACCAAGTCGAAAATCAAATAGGATACAGGGGGTTGTTTTCATGACCAAAGCTAACGAGAGAACAGAGCAAAGCCTTTTCTACAAATACAGATCTCAATTTGGACTTGTGGTAATGGTCAGCCTGGTTGTCCTTTTCTTTATACTCACCAGCCCTTCCGTATTCCTGAGAGCAGACATCTACTTTTCATTTCTAGCTTCCGTCCCCACAATTGGAATAATGGCCCTTGGCCTCACTTTCATTCTTGCTCTGGGTGAGATCGACCTTTCATTCCCATCTGTCATGGCATTATCTGGATTCCTTTTTGCAAGCGTCTATGCCAGCACAGGGAACTTTCTTTTCGCTATTCTCGCCTGTATAGGGTCGGGGATACTGGTTGGAATTGTAAATGGACTGATTATTGCAAAAGTCGGTGTCCCTTCGATCGTTGTTACTCTGGGAATGCAATTCCTTATCAGAGGGCTGAGCAACTTGCTCTCAAACGGAACGGCAATAATAGTGAGAGTTAGAGGTTCACTTTCTCATCAATTTCTGGTGGGAAAAATTGGCAATGTGCCCCTTCAGTCGTTGTGGTTCTTAGGTATTGCCATTTTTCTCTTCTTTTTGCTATTCAGACATAAATTCGGCGAGCATGTACTCTTTGTCGGCGATAACGTTGAAGCCGCAAGGATGATGGGCGTAAATGTCGACTGGGTCAAAATCGGAGCCTTCTCGCTCATGGGTGCTTTAGCGGCAATGGCCGGAATTTTCGATCTGTACAGAATGGGAACATGGTGGCCGACCATGGGGGAAGGATATCTAATGATGGTTATGGCTGCGGTTTTCGTGGGAGGCACTTCGATGTTCGGCGGAGAGGCCAGCATCTTCGGCACCTTCCTTGGAGCTTTTATGATCGGTGCTCTCGAGGCAGGGATAGTCGCCGCAGGTCTTAAAGGCTTCTGGACACGTTTCATTATAGGTCTTTTGATCATTTCCGCTGTGGTAGTCCATACTCTCATTAGAAAAAGGAAGTAGTCAACCCATAGCAAGTATCCCGGAGTGTCTTCAAAGGATAACAATTAAGGAGGACTCTAAAGAATTCTTGTAATCATGGAGAGATTTATCTGGAGCGCATATAAGGAGGATGATATAGAATAGTCTTGAACTGGAAGCGATATTCTATAACACTCGCAAGAGGGAAGGGTGAGAAGTGTCAAGAAAGTACATTACTCTGAAAGACATTTCCGATAAGACTGGTCTTGCAATAACAACGGTTTCCAAAGCGTTGCGCAATCATCCGGATATCAGCGCAAAAACAAAGAAAATCGTTGAGGAAGCGGCTGAAGAAATGGGCTACATTAAGAACTTTTCGGCCTCACAGCTGAAGAGAAACAAGAGCAACACAATTGGCGTTGTCCTTTCCGACAGCTCCAATCCCTTCTTTGCGGAGTTCATGGCTGGTCTGGAGAGCGAAGCCTTCACTCAAGGCTACAAACTGATACGAATGAACTCTGAAGGAGAACAGGAGAGAGAAGAGCAAGCCATAAAGACTTTGCTTCAATATCGAGTTGACGGCCTCGTGATCTTCCCGCTCCAGGAAGAGATCAGGAAGTATCAGAAGTACGGAATTACGAGAAACGGAGTCCTCATTGGCTGGAGCAAAGAAGAAGGAATAATAGACTGTGTTTACACGGAAGAGTTCAAAGGAATGTACATGGCCACGAACCACCTGATCGAAACAGGAAGGAGAGAGATACTATTTCTGGATAACTTCCTGTATAAGACCGGCTATTACGGAAGACGTTTCGAAGGCTATAAAAAGGCGATAATAGACAAAGGAATAGAATTCAAAGAAGAGAATCACTTGATCAACGCCAATCTAGAAAAACAACACAGAATATACGAAGGTTATGCGGCAATAAAGGAGGCAATTGAGTCTGGCAAGAAATTTGATGGGCTTGTCTGCTTCAATGATCTCCTGGCCTATGGAGCGATAAAAGCTTTACATGAAAAGAAAATTCAGATTCCCCAAGACGTTGGGATAGTAGGCTATGACGACCTTGAATTCTCAATGATGGTCTATCCTTCTCTTTCCTCTGTGAACTACAGTAAGTTCAACTGGGGGGAACTGGCTCTCCAAACTCTTCTCGAAAGACTTGCAAACCCGGACGTTCCTCTACGCAAGATCGTCATCGATGTTGAACTCAATATTCGCGAAAGCTCTTTGAAGAAATGACGTGCAGGAAATCCCAGCTTACTTCAAACCAAACTGAAGCCCCGAAAGCCAATGTGAGAAGATCGTGGTCGGGGATTGCGGGTTGGAAAGAGCAAAGGATCAGTTCCAAGTTGTGAGTTGCAAGTGAATTCACTCCAAACGAGTGTAGGGGCGTGCGGCCGCACGCCCGCTATTAAGGATCAATCTTCCCAAGGATAGAGATCAT
>JAFGAP010000080.1 GCA_016933635.1 Kosmotogaceae bacterium | reverse complement strand
TTCTTCCATACCATGGGATCTGTGTTGTCAAAGAAGAAGCCGCCATTGCCGGTGTACTCAGGGTATATATCTATCTCCCCGGCGATAATCGCCTTTCTGATAACACTCGTGGTACCGAACTCCGTCTTGTCATTTACCTCGAATCCGTTCTTTTCGAGGACGATCACAATCATCTGACCGAGAAGGGCTCCTTCTGTATCAATCTTCGATGCAACGGTAACCGGCCCCTTGAGAGCCACACCTACGATCGCTATTAACAGTAATCCAATTAGAATCAATCTCTTCACAGTAAACAACCTCCAGTGTATTAATTGCCGATAATTATACTCAATTTAATTGTACACTATCACACTTGGTTTTCAATGCTCCGGCGAGTATGTAGGTCCTCAATACTCAGATCAGAATCGAGAACGATTTGAAAATAGCTTCATTCCTTAGATTCAAACTTTGTTTGTTCATCAGGTCTATAGGGATCGCCTTTCTTACATCCTTAAAGAAGAGCCAATAAGAATTTTTCTCTACAAGGATAGATTCTTTTCGAAATACCATGACTGTCCAAAAAAATACTAAAAGGGGTAGAGTGCGAATGGCGGGGAAGCTAAGGATTTTTCTCCCGGTGAGGAGATAGCTTTACTTGGCGCTGCTGCCTTACGAAGACTTCTAGTTTCTCCTTGCAGCTAAAATGCCATATAGAAAATGAAGTAATGACGCTTTCTTCCGCTAAGTATCTAGTCCCATGAAAAGATTGTTAAGAGACTCTGCAAACGTCGGGTGTGCGAAAATACCATCTCTCAGCGAAGTATAGGGAAGATTACCCATCATTGCAATCTGAATTGCAGACATGATCTCGCCACCCTCCACTCCCAGAATCGCTGCTCCAATAATCCGGTCTGTCTTCGAATCTACAAGGGCTTTCATCATTCCACGCGGCTCATCCGTTTCGATCGCCCGGGCCACTCTATCAAAAGGCAGCTTTGCCACACGGAATTCACGTCCTTGACCAACAGCTTGCTTCTCAGTAAGACCTATCCTGCCAAGTTGGGGATCTATGAACACCACGTATGGAACAAACCTCTCTTGTATCGTCAAACCTTTCCCGTTAATGAGATTCTCTTTCAGCACCCTGAAATCGTCGTATGAAATGTGGGTGAAGCCGGGTCCGCCCTTGACATCTCCAATGGCATATATGCCCTTCGTTGTGGTCTCCAGTCTACTGTTAACCTCAACAAAACCTTTACCGTCAACCCTAACTCGGGCCCTTTCGAGATTAAGATCAGGAGTGTTGGGTACCCTTCCGACCGCGAGTAACAAGTGACTTCCGACTATCGTCTTTTCCTTATCCGAAGAATGCAATCTCACACTTATCTTGTTGCCTTCATAACTATTGATTTCTATCGGTTCTGTTTCAAGTAGAACATCTATGCCTTCACCTCTGAGAATCTCCATAACCAACGTCGCAATGTCCTCATCTTCAAGTGAAAGCAACTGCTTATCCCTCTGAATTATCGTTACCCTGCTTCCAAAACGCCTGAACATCTGACCGAACTCGAGCCCCACGTAACCACCGCCAAGGACTATCAAGTGCTCCGGAAGCTCGTCGAGTTCCATTATCGACGTAGAGTCGTGTGCTTCAACTCTTTCAAGACCAGGTATTTTTGGAGTTCCCGGGCTCGTTCCCGTATTGATCACAATTGTCCTTGCCTCAATCAGCTCGGTTTCCCCTTCCTTAAGCCTGACTTCAAGCTCTCTGTCACCCACAAAACTTGCGTTGCCTTCGATTAGAGAAAGGTTAGGAGAATCAATAATCCTTTTCCTGCTACCTTCTCTGAAGCTCTCAACAACTTGTCTCTTTCGATGAATAACCTTCTGGATATCGACTGAAGATTCTCCCACAACAACACCGTAGTCCTCTGATCTCTGGACAAGATGCGCCACTCTTGCACTTGCTATCATAGTCTTCGTCGGCGTACATCCTTCATTTACGCACGTTCCTCCAACTGCCTTCCTCTCGACAAGGGCAACTCTCCATCCCTCATCCGCAAGGGAGAGTGCGAGGGGAGTACCTCCCTGGCCGGAACCAATGACTATTGCATCAAATTCCCTTTTTCTATCCTTCATTTCACCACCATCCTGATATTCTTTCTCAGTAGTCTCGTCCTCCGCCGGTCCCATGCGACTTCATCTGAAGCAGAGGGAATAGATCAATAATCTTCCAGTTACCCAAATGAAGATGTGATACTCGGTTGTCCTCAACAGAAGAAGTCAGATGATTTGCCCTTACAGGGGAGAAAGTACAAAGATTGATATAAAGAAATCCATTCTGCCCATTTCCAAATAATGATCGGAATTCCGAAGATTCTTCTCGGAAAAAGCCGTTTCCACAAAAACAGTATAACATCGTTGAATCGTAAACGACCGCAGTTAACAATCTCACACCGAAAGTTGCCCAACAGAGAAACTGCAGCGCCAGGACGCTAATCCGTAATGAAGATTCTCTCCCTTCTTCACCTTTATACTCCACTAAAAGGCAATCGAGGAGTGTAAAGGGACTGATTGTATAATTGAAAGATATATTGCAAATCGGTGGTGAAGAGAATGCGCAGATACGATGAGCGCGACACGATTTTTGCTCGGATGAATTATGAAGCCGGTACTCCTGAGTACTGCGACTACTACTCTAGACATCCCGAGTTGAAGGAGATAGATGACGAGCTTCGCGAAAGACCCGATCTCTGCGACAGAAATTCTCCTTCTTACGATCCTCTAGATGCTTCAGAGGTGAGTTCGAATTTCTCCCTTGTTGCCAATCTACGAAGCCTGTGTGATGGAAAACCATCTAGTGAGAAGCTTCACGTAGATATAACAACCGTTACCGAGACGATCAAACGCATCGCTATTGACAGCGGCGCGGAACTCGTAGCCATAACGAAGATGAAACCCGAGTTCTATTATAGCCACAGGGGAAGACATAGAGAGAATTATGGGGATGAAATAAGCTTACGGCTCCCCTTTGGAATAGTCTTCGCTGTCGAGTTGGACGGTGAAATGATAGATGCTGCACCGGCTATGCCGGCAATGGTGGAAAGCTCCAGGAAATATTTGAAGGCCGCCATGATCGGACTGACTATCTCGTACTACATTAGAGGGCTGGGTTACTCCGCCAGAAATCACATGGACGGAAACTATCTCGCAATTCTACCGATGGTCGGTGCCGCCGCCGGACTTGGGCTAATAGGAAGGCATGGCCTTCTTATCTCCTCCAGTCTAGGATCAAGAATGAAGCTGGGACTTGTGACCACTGAAATGCCCTTGAAATGTACCCCACCACTGGAAAAGAATCTCGAGCGATTCTGCAGCGACTGCGGAATCTGCTCCCGCGAGTGTCCGGTTTCCGCAATTACCGGCTGCGAAGGACAAAAAGCCAACGATACGCCAAGATGGAAGGTTGACCACGAGCTCTGCTACTCCTACTGGAGAAGGAACGGAACTGACTGCGGTATCTGCATAAGAGTCTGCCCATTCTCCAGAGGTATAGGTTTCTCAAGACTTGAAGATCATTCTGACGGAAAGCTCAAACAGTAGATCTTCCAAACTCCATTTCAACTCTTCTATTGATCCGGAAAAGCCACCAGCCTCATCGGGGTTGGGTTTTCCAGGGATCTATGTAAAAATTGTTATATAGGAAGAAGGAGGGACAACCATGAATGAAGTAATCCAAACAATAATCGAATGGGCGATAAGAATCGGAATCAGCATCGCAATCCTTCTGATGGCCAAGTGGTTGGCCAGGCTCTTCTACAAGGCATTCATAAAATTCTCGGAGAAGACGTCGATCGTGTCGACTCAGTATCAGAAGACGATGAGAACACTGTTCAACCTCGCGTTCTACGCCCTGGCGGCCTTCATAATCATATCGGTTCTGTTCAAAAACCTTGCCCCCGTTCTAGCCGGTCTGGGAGTATCCGGTATAATTGTCGGTCTCGCCGTCAAAGAACCATTAGAAAATCTGATCTGCGGGATTCTAATAATGATAAACAAGCTCGTTTACGAGGGTGAGGCCGTGGACATTGGAGGAACCTCAGGAGGAGTACAGGAGATCAAACTCAATCACGTGCTAATTAAGACTTGGGACGGAAAGCTAGTCACGATCCCCAGCAAAAACGTTTGGGCCGCAACGATAGTCCACTTTTGGCCAGAAAACATAAGACGAAACGATCTCAACGTGGGGGTTTCCTATTCGAGCGACTTGAACAAAGTCATGAAGATCCTCGAAGAGGCAGTCACTTCCTACGAGAAGCTCTACGTAGACGACAACCACAAACCGATGATACAGTTCACCGGTTACGGAGCGTCTTCCATAGACTTCGTCGTGAGGTTCTGGGTCGAGAAGTCGAATTTCATTGACTCCACTACAGAAATGGCGAAGATCATCAAGTCCAGATTCGATGAAAACGGCATAGAGATCCCGTTCAACCAGCTAGACCTGCATATTGTCGACGGTCCCAAAGAAGGCATAAAGCTGGCCGGGAAAGAAAACTGACCGAAGGGGTCAGAGGGCAGAAACGTAGTCGGGGGTAGCAGGCTGGGGGTAGGAAAGAGCAAAGGATCAGTTCCAAGTTGCAAGTTGTCAGTTGCAAGTAAGAAAAAAACGAGGTTAGGGGTCGGTGGTTGGACAGTTCAAGAAAGGTTAGTTGGCCGTTGAACGGTTATCCGAAGAAACCTGTTCTTAGTTCCAGAGCGAGGATCTGTTCTTCGTTATTGGTTGAAATCGTGAAGCAGTAGCATCAAGATTCCGA
>JAFGAP010000079.1 GCA_016933635.1 Kosmotogaceae bacterium | reverse complement strand
CTTGGTTCCAAGGCCGGTAACCTGGGCATTAACCAGAATTTAACGCGTGCGAAAATGGAGAGGGTCTCTGAGGTTTTGTAACTCCCGGTAGTAATAAAGTGGGGTAGGTCTTTTTGTCTTGAATCTCAACTTTCTTAGAAACATGATTTCCTCCTCGGTAGCATCGCTGCTGAGCGTAGTGTCATGAAGGAATTTATTAAGCCCCGGCTCTTCCTCGAAAGGCTGTTCAAATTCCTTTTCAATAAACTCCAATTTTTTAATATGCTCCGAGACTACTCTGTTATTCAAGACAATTTCCATACCAAAAGTCTCAAGGTCAATGTCCCACGATTCAATTAGCGGCTCTAGAAATAAAACATAGTTTTCAATCGACAAGTGGAAGATATCCGTTTCAAGGAATTCCATTATATTGACTCGGATATGTTCATAGTCTCGGTTACTGAGTCGAGCCACCTCACGGAGCCAGTCTTCACTCTCCAATTCTTTTTTCGCCACTCTCTTTACCACGTCTAGTAGTTTCTGTGTGACAAGCCGTTCGAGTTCGCCAAACGGTTGCTTCGCAAAAATCGCTCGCATCTGTTTTTCTTTGTCAGAGGCACATTTGCGGAGAATCAATTCTCTAACTTCCTTGAACAAGGGCACAGGCGGGTCCCCCAGCTTCCTCTTCACCTCTTCAATGCGCTGGAGGTCAACCAGCTTCGAAAGATCGCCATTCGGCAGCTTGAGAAATGCTTCCATTTTCTCATATATGTTTGTCCGATGAGCCGCGGGGGGTGCCTTTTTCCCAGTCAGCAACTGGGAAATGTAGGACTCCGTAACTTGGGCAGCGGTTGCCAGGTCTCTCTGCTCAAGACCCAACTCATTAAGCCGGTGCCTAATTACCAAAGAAACATCCATCAGAATCCTGCCTCTAATTAACTTGAAATAGTTAATATGTACTGTCTGCGAGAATTATAGCATAAAATACTTGACAATTCAAGTTAATTATGATATCCTTATAAAGGTGAGTAAATATTATACTCACCGTCACGTTTCCTTAGCTAGGTCAGGTTATTTGACTAAGTCCAACCAAGGGAGGTTGACATGTTTGCAAGAGAAGTTACCATGCATCTGAAGGCAGATAGCCAGACCAAGTTCACTGAGAAGCTCGAGAAGGTGATCATTCCTCTTCTCCGTTTACAGCAGGGCTTCATGGACGAGATCGCACTCGTCATATCGGGCGGAAGAAAAGCAGTTGCGATCAGCTTGTGGGATAAGAAAGAGAATGCGGAAGCCTATAACAGCGTAAAGTACCCGGAAGTGCTGAAGGACATGGCAGAAGTTATTGAAGGAACCCCTCAGGTTGAAACCTACGAGGTTTCCAATTCAACGTGGTACAAGATCGCCGCAGCTCCCATCGCGGCCTAAAGTACCAGGCCGTTAAGTTTGATGAAAGGGAGGGGCGGTCTAGACCGCTCCCTTTCCTATTGTGCGGAGAATACATTATTATTCGCTGCAAGGTGGAAGAACAGTGTTGTAGGTTCCATGATTATCCAATGCTGGAAGGTAGAACGATGACAGACCAAGAAGAAGAATCACTAAAAGAGGCCAAGCGAAAGGGAAGGCGCGTTAAAGAGGACGCCGAGCGACTAGCCAAAGAGCAGGTGAGAAAGAAGGCCTATTTGGCTAGAGAACAGGCGATTGAGAAGACCTGGAAAGCAAACAAAACCAGGCGAGCGGAGAAGCGCGCTTCTGAGGAAATGGAGCAATTACCCAGAGACCAGGCGAGAAAGAAAGCCTTGTTGGCTGAGGAGCAGACGATAGCCGAGGCTCAGGATGCGAGAAAGCTCAAGGCCAAAAATCAATCCTGATACAATCAATGATCAAGACAGGTAGTAGTTGTGTTTAGATTAATAAATAAAGTAGTAGAAAAGATACACCGGAAGGAAGAGGGTATTACCGGATTGGAAACAGCGATAATACTCATAGCTTTCGTGATAGTGGCTTCGGTGTTTTCTTATGTGGTTATT
>JAFGAP010000078.1 GCA_016933635.1 Kosmotogaceae bacterium | reverse complement strand
GATGTACAAAGTCCTCCCGGTTTATCGGCCTTTTCAAGTATCACCGATTCAAGACCATTCATTCGGGCATAACATCCCGCAGCAAGCCCCCCAATTCCACCACCTATAATGGCAATTTTCGACATTTGTACCACCTCGAGAATCAAAAATTGGAAACCCAATTCTTCTGCATCGTTGAAAAGTGAACTTATCGAAGCTCCCGGGCTTCAGGCCAATTCTACCACTCCAATTTGAACACGCTCGCTTTACAGCGCTATTGGTGAACATTGACTCAGCGACCTCTGGAAATTATCTCCGTGGCTTAAGGTAGAATTGGTTGTTATGGAGGTGATCGGATTGATGAAGATTATATGTGTGTTCTCGGTATTGATCCTTGCGGTGTCGATAATCGGTATAGGTTTCAGTGTGGGAGTGAAAATTCATGGCCATTTCGAGCCTTTTGTGGCCGTAAATTTCGATACATGGCTTCTTGGATTTCAGGTGAAGGCTGGAGTGATCTTTGCTACAGATTCGATCGTACTAGTTCCCGGTCTCTACCTCTACAAAGACATTGTTTCATGGAGAATTCATGGTGGCGTCGAGGGCCTGATCCATCTTGGTGAAATGGAATGTCTAATGCTTGCAGGTGCCGGTGCTAGTTATGGATTTAAGACTGATTTCGGCAGAGTTCTCGTAGGTGGAGAACTGGGGCTTCCAATAAGCCTGCCTGGCGACTTCTTTGTTGACGCTACCATGAAGCTGGTGCCAACATTTCTTATTCAGCTTGAATTCTAGAACGAATCTACTGACCCTATGAAATGTCTTCTCAAACTAATGCCCAACTGGTTAGTTCATTTCAGCATTGGGATACTTCAAGAGCTTAGTAGGGGCCCATGGGACAAGATACATTTCAACATCATCAATGCTGTGCCACCACAGTTCGACCCCTTTTATCTCTTTAGGAAATATGCCCTTGTCGAAATCAAAAACATATGAGGAGTAAAATTTGACATCTTTCTTTTCAATGAAGACCTTTCCATCCTTATCATACGTGACAAAATCAAACAAGAGCATGCCGCTCTCACTCTTCTCAAGCTCCAGTATTACCATCTTCCCAAGCCTATCTTCGTCAGTAAGGTAGACAAGAATATCGCCATCTTTGAGCATTCGCTTCTCATTCCTCGAGATATCGATTTTTTCCGTAGTTAGTTTTACACTTAGGGTTTCTACATCCATGAAGTTGATCGAGTAGAAATGATTTCTGTACGCCTCAATAGTTGGATTTCTGGAAAGACAAGAGATTGCCAGCACAGTTACCAAAAAGGCCGTTGCAATAGATCTCTTCATCTCCATCTCCGAACACCTCTTTTGATCTCCTAGAATCTGTAACCTATCTTAAAGTCAAAGATTTTCCCGATAGTCTCGTTGAATTTCTGCAGAACAGTATCAACGCTAAGCTCTATGTAGTAACTGGGACTGAAGTTCATTCCAAACCCAAGTCTTAGAGGTGAAAAACCAAGCTGTAGCTGTTCCCCGAAAGCAAATGTATGACCGATATCCCCCTTAAAATAGAAAACGCCAAAATCGAGTTTCAATCCAATGTAACCATACCATGCAATTCCGGGAATTATTAATGAAGACTTCACTCCTGTATCTTCCGAAAGAGTGAACATGAGAAACGGAGTCGCCACTCCAAGGTACAAAAGTCCTACATCATAGCGCAGGTCAATACCTAGCACATCTACTCCTACGAAGCCGGAAAGAGGAGTATTTGAAAGAGATTCGGTTTTGGCTGCGACATTTATCAATCCTACAGAAAAATTTCCAAGTAATAAGGACCCGGCTAGCAAAAGACACAGGACTAGAGCGACTTTCTTCATAGATCTCACCCCCTGAAGCTTATTGTACGTCCTCGACGTAAGAAAAGGATCTGATTTTCAGACTGTTTGTGTTATTGATTATGAATTCTTGATGTAGCTCTTAGGCCGTCAGTATGCCCGTGTGCTCTTACCATTATCCCAGAGAAGGATTCTGGGATCTAAATAAGAGTAAATAATATCAACGACAATATTCACGAGCAGCATTACGGCAGCAATAAGAAGAACAAGACCAGAGAGAGTGAGAACTTCAAAGCTTATCGCTGCTTCCGTAAGCAGCCGTCCGATACCGGGCCTTGCAAAAATCGTTTCAACAAAGGCAAGTCCTGCGAAAAGTGAAGCGAAGAGCTCTCCTCCAACTGTCACTACAGGGATAAGCGCATTCCTTCTTACGTGTGTAAGCATGATAGTTTTTTCGCTCACACCTCGTGATCTAGCAGCCCTTATGAAGTCTTTCTTCTTCACATCCAGTGCAGTTGCCCGGCTTATCTGAAAGACATATGCAGAATGTACAATGAACAGAGTCAAAACAGGTTGGATTAGATTGACTAGCTGAGCCAGCAGGATATCTAGACGTAGATTAAGTATCGAGTCGATTATCAAAGAGTTGCTGTAAGTGTTCCAGTCTTTGATAAGAGAAGTGGTCAGGTTGCCAATGGGAAGCCATCCGAATATTGTGAAACTGCCAACTAAAATGAGGAGCGCCATTACATAATCGGGAGTTGCCCATCCGACTATCGAAAGGAATCCGAATACAGAATCCGTAAATCCATCGGGATGCATTGCCGCCCTTATTCCAAGTCTCGAACCGAAGAACATTATGGGAATTAGGGCAAGTATCAGTAGTTCAAGGCTTGCCGGAAGCCTTGAAAGGATCGCTTCAGAGACTCCTGAACTGGCAGTAAGAGAGTAACCCATATCGCCTCTGAGAGTGTTTCCAAACCACTTGAAGTACATGACTACTGCAGGCCTGTCCAACCCGTACTTTTCAACTATCCTCTGCTCGGCGTTCGGTGATTTCGAGGCGTTCCCCGTCATATAGGCTCTAAGAAGGACATCAGGCCCCATAGACCAGATCACCGCAAAGACGACAAGCGTTACTACAAAAGCGACAAGCGGCAGGAACATAAGCCTTCTGATAATGAAAGTGGCCACATTGACCCTCCTGGTTTTGGAAAACAACTCATCAATTAGTTGAACTGCAACTTCACATCTTTCCAGCTAAACACATTCCCATTAGATTAGAGGCGCAATTATGATTTTATCATCAAGGAGAGGGTGTTAGTATATTTAAAGCGCAGGACGGAAGTCCGTTGATTTCATAAGTGGACTTATCTAAACAACCTCATTCTGAACTGGAAAGACATGGTGGGAAAGCTTTATGAGAGTGAACGCCTAATCCTCTTAGCCTGTATGTTGTGTCTCTAAAAAAACAGTAGAAAAAAGGGAGAGGTATCACCCCTCCCCTTTTTTATAGGAGACAAATCAGTTTGTTCTTACTATCCTACTGGCCCAGAACTTTATCGTCTCAAAGACCAGATCAACAATTATTACAATCGCCATCAAGAATAGAATAGCTACCAGAAGGGGGTGATCTATACTTGCCGGGTTCAAACTCAGATAGGACGCAATGTCTGGTTTGTAATCAGGTGAAACGGCCAGGAATAGAAAGACGAGGCCAAGAGTATTCGAGACGATTTTGCTGAACCGGGAGTAATTGAATATGTTGATTAAGTTGGATACTGAATCTATGACGAGCAGCCCAAAAGCAAGGAATAGTGCAAACTTGAAGGAATCTAACGCGATGATCGCGATCTCCGTGAGCTCTCCACCGCCGAAATAGAATGGTCCGTAAGTGAAAGCGAGAAAGGTTATCCCGGCGCCAACAAGAGAGCCAATTAGCACTCCTATTCTCTTGCCCATTGAGGGTGTCTTTTCTTCTCTAATAAAATATGTAAAGTGGGGAAGTTTAGCAGTAGCCTTTGCCTGCGTCACGAAGTAAAGAATCAAGCTGACAAGTCCGAAGTCAAATATGAAAGTCACTGGAAGTTGTGAGAGAAGGCTCAGTAGATCGGTTCCCCTGAAATCAAATATCGCGCCATTCTCGCCAAAAACAAAAGCGATAAGATGAAGTCCAAGATGAATTGCGAAAAGAATTCCGGTGTACATGAAGAGATAATTTTTCAGATGAGGGGCGATGATCGGACCGCCTTCATAATACCTCGCCGCAACCTCTTCGGGTGAACCGTATTCCTTGATCGACATCGCGACTGCAGCGTCACTGATCTCACCATGTTCCCTCTCTGCTCTCTCCAGTACATGACTTTCAATCTCTCGAAGAATCTCATCCACTTTTTTTGGATCAGTTCCCGGTAAAAACGTTCTCACATCGTCAAGATACTTTTTCATTTTTTCCATTTTCATTCCTCCCCAACAAAACTTTTTAGAAGATGTTCCTGCTCACTCCAAATTCTCAGCAATTCCTTTCTCACCTGTCGTCCGGTTTCCGATACGAAATAGTATTTCCTGGGTTTGTTCTCCTCAACTCTCCATTCGCTCGAAAGAATCTCTCTTTCCTCAAGTCTTCTTAGAAGAGGGTACAAAGTGTTTTCGTCGATTGAGAAGTTCCTTTCTCCAAGTGTTTTCACGATATCATACCCGTACATTGGTTCGTCGAGCATAACCATGACTAAGAGTTGAATGAAGCCCCTGTTCATTTCCGTTGCCAGTTTCCCTATGTCCATGACATCACCTCTGTACTATGTTGATACTAGTATACCGTATGCCACACAGTAGTATAATAACATGATAGTATCAGGTGCGTTAATAATTCATGAAGTAGGAGGACGGGAATCTGCAATCTCTCATGCTGAAGAAGGAGCCATCACTGATTCGTAGCCCAAGACCATAGTAGGAGCCAGGCTGGTCAAGAACATTTCAAGAAGTGATGCTGGGAAGAGCATTCTAGGAAGTGATGACTTCGTTGAGAAGTGATGCTCGCTAGCGCGAGTAAGGATCGAACATAATAAGCAGAGCGCCGGGAAGCATCGGCAGTTGCAATGCTGACTTCGGCAGGAGGCCTTCTCAGGTCAACCGTCAACGGTCCTCCGTTTGAATACAGGTTCTTCGTTCCGACGCTTCGCGTCTAGGTTGTTTGTTCTTGGTGAAGAATTACGTCATGACTGAAAATGAGGTCCGTTCTTGATGTGGACACACCCCGTCGACGATGGAGCCAACG
>JAFGAP010000077.1 GCA_016933635.1 Kosmotogaceae bacterium | reverse complement strand
TCGGGATCAAGTCCCTTCCTGACGGCGACATAGTATGCAAAGAGCTGCAGATAGGGTGACATAACGAGCGGATAAATCGGATCCAGAACTCGCGGCACCTCTATTCGGCTGTTTACTGACTTTGCTACTTCCTTGTCATTCTCGGAGTATAGAGCCAGCACCTTGGCGTCTCTAGCCCGTGTCTCCATAATATTAGAAATCATCTTTGACTTCAGTTCATCTTCGGGGACAATTGCAAAAACAGGGAAGTCTTTGTCAAGCAGCGCAATTGGCCCATGTTTCAGTTCTCCGGCCTGATAACCGCTGGCGTGAATATAGCTTATCTCTTTGAGCTTCAAAGCTCCTTCAAGTGCAGATGCATAGCTATATCCTCTACCTATATACATGAAATGCTCATAATCAGAGTGTTCGGCTGCCAATCTCTTACACTGCTCATCTGCGGTTGGAAGGGTGTTTTCGAATACAGTGGGCATTCCTTCCAGCTCGTTCACGATCTTCGGAATATCGGAACCGCTTCTACCGGAAATATCGGCAATGGCCGCTCCCAGGAGAAGCAAGACCGCTAGCTGAGCAACATAAGTCTTAGTGGCAGCAACACCTATCTCGGGACCTGCGTTTATGTAGATTACCGCATCGCTTTCTCTTGAGATAGTTGATCCAACGACATTTGTGAGTGAAATGATCCTTGTTCCAAGCTTCTTTGCCTTTCTGATGCCCTCAAGAGTGTCTGCGGTCTCTCCCGACTGTGAAATCGCGACCACGAGATCGCTAAATCCCTTCTGCAATCTTCTGTATCGAAATTCTGAAGCGACTTCAACCTCGGCTCTTATTTCAGTGTAATCCTGCAGAAATCTTTGAAAGACCAATCCGGCGTGAAAACTCGTTCCACAAGCCAAAATAGTAAGAGACCTGGCCTTTTCTATTTCTTCTCTTAGATGCTCGATCTCCTTGAAATTCGGCACGCCACTACGTATCCTGCCCATCAAGGCATTTCTCAGAGCCTGGGGCTCTTCGAATATCTCCTTAAGCATGAAGTGCTCGTAGCCACTCTTTTCCGCAGAGTCTTCAGTCCAGGTAATCCTTGTGGGGGGTTTTCTGACGCTCGTTCCGTCCATTCTGGATATGCTTATGCTTTCTGGGCGAATAACCACGAACTCTCCATCATCGACAAAGTATACGTCCCTTATATACTTCAATAAAGGGGTGACATCTGAGGCAAGAAACCCGCTTTCCCCCGTAGATCCTACAACGAGAGGGCTGCCTTTTCTTGCTGCTACAATTACATCGGGATGATCCTGATGAACCACGCCGATAGCATAGGCGCCTTCAAGATCCAGCAGAGCATGTCTGACTGCGGAAATTATATCTCCTGAATAGTGATCTTCGATGAGATGTGCAATAGTCTCTGTGTCAGTCACAGATTTGAAGATATGCCCCTTCTTCTCTAAATCAAGACGAAGAATATCATAGTTCTCGATAATCCCGTTGTGCACAACCGCAATCTTTCCGGTGCAATCAGTATGAGGGTGCGCGTTGAAATCTGAAGGCCCCCCGTGAGTCGCCCATCTGGTGTGGGCAATTCCCTGAACTACATTCGAGTCTAGATCGTCCCCAAGAAGCTTTTCGAGGGAGGAAATCATCCCCACGGCCTTCATTACTCTTAGACCGTCACGACTGTTTACTGCTACGCCTGCAGAATCATAACCCCTGTACTCGAGCTTTTTCAAGGCATCGACAAGTTTTCTTATAGTAAGGTTTTTTCCTACCATTCCGACTATCCCGCACAAATCACTTTCCCCCGAGCTTCTCTTCAAGCTTTTTTATCAAGTCGCCTTTCACTCCCTGGTAGGCAACCCTTATTGCATTCTTTATTGCAAGAGCGTTTGAATTCCCATGTGCTTTGACAACTGCTCCCTTGACTCCAAGAATGAATGCTCCGCCATATTCGCTAGGATCCATTGCTTTTTTCAGTCTTCCGAGCGCACGTTTGAGAAAGAGAGCACCTATAATACCAAAAAGACCGCTTCTCTTGATCTCTTTCTTAAGTGTGGCGGAAATCAACTTGCCAGCTCCTTCCATCGACTTCATCGCGATATTGCCGTCAAACCCGCAGCAAACTACGACATCGACCTCTCCATAATTTATGTCGCGGCCTTCGACGTTTCCCGCAAAGGAATCGCCAAGATCATTCTTGAGATAATCATAGGCAAGTTTGGTGAGTTCCGTTCCCTTTTCCTGCTCCTCTCCTACATTAAGCAGCCCTACCTTCGGTTTCTCTCTCCCCAGGAGCTTTGCGTACTCATAGCCCATAGTGCCGAAATCCCTCAAGTGTTCGGCTCTCACTTCGGCATTCGCTCCTGCATCGATAAGTATGGTAAAACCTTTCTTGGAAGGGATTAGAACCGCAATCGCCCCCCGATCGACCCCCTTGATTCTGCCCACGACAAAGAGCGCCGCCGCAAGAACTCCGCCGGTGTTACCGGCAGAAACCAGAGCGTCGACATTACCATCTTTTACCTGAATAGCTGCCCTGTAAAGAGAGGTCTCTTTCTTTCTCAACAAAAGAGAAGGTTTCTCCGACATTGGAAAAACCTCGCTAGCATCCACTATAGAAATTCTTGAGGTCTCAGGAGATTCTTTAATCAGGGGTTTCAGGTCCTCTTCTCTGCCTACAAGTAATATTTCTAGGTCCTGAAACTCCTTCAAAGCAAGAATGGCGCCGTCTATGTTGACGTGAGGAGCATTATCTCCACCGAAGGCATCGAGGGCAATTCTTACGCTTTGCATTTATTACTCACCAATCTCAAGAATCTGTCTTCCTCCATAGTAGCCACAATGTAGACAAACTCTGTGTGGCTGTTTTGGTTCACCGCAGTTTGGGCATGTAGAAACAGCGACCTTGATTGAGCTATACATTTTTGCTCGCTTCAAGTGGGTCCTGCTTCTGCTTCTTTTTTGCTTTGGAACGGCCACGCTAATCCCTCCTATATCTAACTCTTCAATTTTGCCTTAAGCTCTGATATCGCTATATGCCAGTCATCAGGCATTTCTGCCTTCTTCTGGCAACAATGATTCGGCTCCTCATTAAGATTCGCTCCGCAAAACGGGCAAAGACCTGCACAATCCTTTTTACAGAGAACCTTCTGAGGAACCTCAACAATTATAGCCTCAATTACTCGATCTGACAAGTCTAGGAGATCGCCTTCAAGTGGCAGAAGATTCTCCAAATCATCGCCTGCGCCTTCTTCTATTAGCGGAAGAGAATCTTGGTTCGCATATGTCGCCTCAATTGTCCCTTCAATCGGAATTGATACTTCTTTCAGACAACGGGCGCATTTGTCTTCGACGACAGTTCTTACCGAACCGGTTACTATAATTGAGTCTTTGTCTTTGTAAAGCTCAACATGGACGTCTACGCTGCTCAAGAGCTTTATCTCATCGGTGAAGCCCGGATCTAACACTGCATCTACGGTCTTCTTGAATTCGAAACTGTTCAGATCAACAATCAACTCATGAATCTTAGCCATACAAATCACCTCTGTGCCAGCAAATACTACAGCAAGGGTATTGCGAAATACTCACGTTTCAATGAACAAACGAAGAAAATTTCTTCATTCTGGAGAGCAGATCTCTAGTGATTAAGTCCATATCATCTGGGCTCCTCCTTAGGGGGTCTCCCAGTTTGATTTCATCCACCTTAGAAAACTTATCCTGTACAAGTATTATATCCGTCGAAAGCCTTGCCGCTTCTGCAGGATCGTGGGTAACCATGATGATGCTGATTTTTTTGCCAGTCCATATTTTCTGAATATCCTCGATGAGTCGATCCTTTATCACTACGTCAAGGGAGTTGAAAGGCTCGTCCATGAGAATCAGGTCGGGGTTAAATGCGAGTGCTCTTGCGATATTCAACCTCCTCCTCATTCCACCGCTTAGCTGTGAAGGATACTTACTATCATGACCTTTCAAGCCTACAAACGAGAGGTACTCCACAGGATTGGATTCCGGCGATACAATTGAGATGTTCTGGAAAGCGTTTAGCCATGGAATCAATCTGTCGTCCTGGAAAACAAATCCAAGTCTCTTGCTTTGGAGTTCGACCCTACCTGTATCCGGTTTTAGTATACCGCTTATCATTCTTAATAGGGTCGTTTTTCCGCAGCCGGAACTTCCCAGAATTGTGAGAAAGAAATCGCCTTCAAGAGAATATGAGAATTTGTCTACAATTGTCTCTCCATCGAAAGCCCTGCTGAGATTGCTAATTCTTAAGCGCATACCGGCTACCCCTTTTTATGATCATGTCGAGAAGCCTTTCTGTAAGAATACCCAGAACAACAAGAATAAGTGTATATGCGAAAACTCTTTCGATGTTTATGGAATACTTCGCGTCTGACATTGCTCTCCCTATCCCTGATGCTCCTACCATGAACTCGGCTACCGCAACTGATTTCCACATTATTCCTATTCCTACTCTCATGGAAGATACGATAAAAGGAAATGCCGAAGCGAGATAGATCTTTGCGAAAACTCTACTCTTGGGAATCTTGTAGATCTTGGCCATTTCAACAAGCTTCTTATCTACGTTTCTTACTCCCTCTGCCACGTTTATTGTGAAGACCGGGAACAAGGTGAGGAATACTATATACACGGGAGAGGAAAAGCCAACTCCCCACCAGAATATTGCCAGTGCTAACCACGAGACTATTGGAATTGATTGCAGGATAACTACTATCGGCTTTATCAACTCGTATAAAATATCTATTATACCCATGAAAAAACCAATAGAAAGGGCAAGACCCAGCGCAATGAACAATCCGAGGAATGCCTTTGAGCATGTTTCCGCGATGTCCGACCAACCTCTACTACTTGACACGATTCTCAGGAACTCATCCATTGTCTCTAACGGGCCAGGCAACAAGAGGTCGCTCGAGACTATTACTGATGCGATAAACCATCCCAGCAGCAGAAGACCTACCGAGATGATAGGAGCCAATGCCTTTCTTCTAGAAGAAGAGAGCATCGATATTTACATCACCCGTTAGTTCTGGATCAAGTTCCCTTAGTTTTTCAAGGTAGATCGTAATGTCCTCTCTCCCATCTTCGGCCGTCAAGAAGAGAAAACCGGCTGTATTCATTGCCTTTTGTAGTACCGATGAAGGGAATCCGCCCATCTTTTCCGAGACGGTTGCAGCGGTTTTTTCCCTGTTTGTAAGAGAAAGATTCATAGACTGCTGATACAGAAGCAGGAATGACTCTGCTACGCCTCTGTCTAGAGTGCCACTGACGAATATTCCCGATGTGGGGATGTTAATCCTTTGCTCGTTGAAACTCTCCCAAAGATCTTCTATTGGCATCGATCTTATCGAACCCTGCACACGAGTTTCTGCAAGTGATGCGAAGGGCTCGGGCACGAGAATTACCTTTGCCTTGCCCCCGGCTAGCAACTGAACTGCCTCTGCCCCACCGACATATACAATATCCAAGTCTCTTCCGACTTCGTATCCCTTCGATTCGAGAGCACCACGAAGAATAGTATCTGCAGTCTGTCCAGGTGCCTGAAG
>JAFGAP010000076.1 GCA_016933635.1 Kosmotogaceae bacterium | reverse complement strand
CATGTGTCATCGGTTAAGCCCACCATTCCTCAGTATATCGCCTTCTATTCACATGTGGGTCGAGCGCTTCACTAAAGCTAATTTTTAGTGAAGTTATAAAAGAAGTATCTAATCCCAGATAACTGAGAACATCGGTCAATAGATAGTTGGCTTTCTCAGAGAATATAGTCCCCCATCTTAGCTGAGTGAATCGCACCACTTTTTCTCCTGGATTAAGTCTACGTATAATTGTATAAATTCTTCTGCTTATTAGTAGGGTCAGTATAGCGATCCAGATAAAAGCCTCAATTACTTGCGGGTTAGACGTAGGTACCACATCCAACGCATACTTGCTCTTGAGTTCCTTGAAAAGTATCTCTACCTCCCATCGTGCTCCATATAATCTGGCTACTTCTTCGGCCTGTAACAGATCGGTTGAGAGATTGGTTATATACAGATGGTACTTGTCTTCATCCTCGTTGTACACTGCGACAAGCCTGAACCGCTCATTATCCTTTTTCTCCTTTCCCCGATAGGCTCGGCGATTGAAGGTCACTTCCACTTCGACATCCAGCACCTGTCTCTTCAAGTTCTTCAGGACATCCTGGAGCAGCTTTCCCCGAACATCGATGCTTCTGCCTCGATGGAGTCGATAGCTTCCAATAATGAGCGGATTGGCATTGCTCTTCAGCCTTGATACGAAGTACCCGCCATGTTCCTTGATTCGGGTGAAGACTTGGTACTTGTAGAATCCAAGATCAATAAGCAGAATGCGATCTTTTATCCATGGTCCTATCTTGAGAGTTTTCAATTCATTGGTGTTTTCAGAGAACAATGCCACGCTCTTTGGACTGCTAGCTATGGCGCTGGTTAAAACCGCAACCTTAACGCCAGCTGCCACTTTGCGCGATCTTGTGGCTGGCCAAATCTCGGCCAGCTTTTCATGTATCCGTATGATGGTGCTGTCCTGGATCAATACGTCCTCGAAAGGCGATAGCCGATCGCTGAGTGTTCGATTTGGATCTTGAGCCAGGTACTCCAGGCCGTGGGATACGCATTCGCGAAGAAAGGCTACAAGCTCTGGCGTAAACCGGTAATACCAGCTGCTATCACTCAGAATTTGGCTCGAAGCGGTCTCATAGTTGCGCTTCAGACCGGCGAGAGTCCGCTGCAGAAAGGTCCCATAACCTATAGCTAAAGTCCAGAACATGATCACGGGGTCGATCTTACGTTCTCGTTTTATTAGTCCCGTCTCTCTTGCTTTATCTCTGAGCCAGTTTGGTGGAAAAAGCTCGCAAAGCGTCCGCTGAATCAAGTTTCTATCGTCAGATGAGTGTTGATTGATCACCCTAATCTACTCCCCTTCAAAGTCTATAAAGTGATCTATAATATTTATATCTTATTAACGGAGTTATCCTTATAATTGTATTGCTTGAATCTCATTAAAAAACATGAAGACTATATAAACCAAACCTTAACCGATGACATATG
>JAFGAP010000075.1 GCA_016933635.1 Kosmotogaceae bacterium | reverse complement strand
TTCTTCCTGAAAAACTGTACTACGGCAAAGTCATTTGTCACCATTGCAAGCGTATCTAACCTTCTTCCTGTGTACATCCAGGGAAGAAGAAAGAAGATCACCTGGGCCGGAGGGATGTTGAACGGAAGCACAACCATCGAGATAGTGAAGAGGTCTAGTGGGCTGGGAACGCCAATCGATGCAAATACGGCAATGATGGATGAAAACATTATGTAAAGGTAATCTCCAGCGTTCAAAGACTTTCCGAGAAGCTGCATGTTGAAGATAGCTACCACCACAAATAGGGAAACCGTTTGAGGCTGAAACATGACCAGAAGCAAAGGAATGACGCCTTTCTGGTTTTCATCGTTGAACTGTTCGCTTTTCTCACATGTCTTCACCGCTTCGGGAATAACGGCAACCGAAGATAGAAGGGCGAACAAAAGCATCATCGGCTTCTTTATTACCCCGAGGTACTTTTTCGGGGAGAGAGAAGCCTTTCTGGCTCCAAGGAATGTACCGATGAGAAACCAGATAATGAAACATACGATTTCACATACTATGAGCATTACTAGAGCTATCAGCACTTCAGTATCTCTGATGAAGATCGAGGCCTGCCCAAGCATGAGACTGAAAATTCCTATCGGAAGAACGTAGTAGGAAAGCCTGAAGAGAAAGAGGAAGGCGTCACTTATAGTCTCTACTGAATTTACGATGCCGGTTCTCTTTGAAGACTGAATATACCTCACTGCGAAGGCAAAAATTATAGAAAAAAATACTATAGTAAGAGTTCTGTTCTCTGCGAATGCCTTTACTACGCTGTTACCAATCATATTTGAAGGTAAGGCCCATATTATGGAGCCTGCCGAGAGATCCACTTCTTCATATGGATCTGTCTCTCTCATCGAAGAAACGAGAGCTTCCTGAGCTTCGGTAGGGATTCCAACTCCGGGTCTCAGGACTAATGCCGTAAGAAGTCCGATTGCCGACCCAATGACAAAGAAGAAGATCATTACCATAGCGAATCGTTTAATGAAACGCGCTCCATCTGATCTTTCAATGAGCTTTAGAAAGTTTAGCGTAACGACACAGAACAAAATCGGAAGACCGCAGAACAGAAGATAATTGAAAAAGAGAGTTCCGATGGGACTTAGAAAATCAATTATCTCGGGAAATGCGCCACCCATATAGAATCCCAATACCATTGAGAAGAGAATCGTCCATATGTTCAACAGCCAGTGTGGAACATTCTCACGTGACTTGTTTCTTCGTAGCTTATTCTGGCTATTGTGAACGATTACAATCGAAAAAACGCTCAGCAGAGCCAGAATTATCCATCTGTATGGATCGCCTACCAGTAGAATCTCTTCTTTTTTGTCAACTGGATCGTATAGCTTCGAAACGAGATCTAAGTCAATGTACTTAGAGACAAACTCTTCTGTCCGGTTGTATTCGCTGCTCAAAAACCTGTTGATCCACTCGAGAAGCTCCGGATTATTCTGGCTTACACCGATTACAATCTGATCCTCGTTAGGTAATAGATAAAGAGAGTAATGGAGGAGAAGAGAGGTGTTTCTGACGAGAAAGGACTCAGTCCATAGATTGTTCAGGAAGAAAGCTTCTTCCGTTCTCTGAACTAACCTTCTTGAGGCTTCTTCGGTACTATCTACGGCCGTTACTCTTGCATTCGGGAAGTACTGGTCTGCAAGGGATTCGTATACCGTGTCTGCTACAGTCATTATTGAAATCATTGGTCTGTTAAGAGTCTCGAATGCTTCTTCAACGGACATTTCCGGATCGTTCTTCTTGATCTCTTCGAAAAGCTGAGTATTGACCAGCACGGAAAGTCTCTCCGTAAGATAGGCACGTGACAGGAATATCTGTGATGCTCTGCGGGGCGAATATGAGTAATAACTGAGAATAATATCGCCCTCACCGGCACGAAGGTTTTCTGCAAGAGTCTCATGACCTGAAGCGGTTCGAATGAACTGCGCTTCTACGCCAAATTGAGAAGCGATATGTCTTCCAAGTTCTATGTCGATACCCGAGAGATTGCCATCGCTGTCAAGATAATAGAAGGGATACCAGTAGTCTTCTGTCTGCAGAATCCGTAATACGCCGGATTTCCTTATCTCTTCGATACTTCTGAATTCTCGTGCGTAGATAATTGCACAAAGCAAAGCAAAAAGTAGTACCACCCCGATTCTCTTCATAGAATTCCCCCGCAAAGTATTTGAGAGATTATATCATTCTCATTGAAAAAGGCAGACCAACATCAAGACATTAACAAAGCAATTGCAACACTAACTAGCCAAGAGCTTTCTCCACCCTGTCCGCAGCGAGTTTTGCTGTAATAAGGCATACAGGAAGACCGGCCGGATCGAAGCTCCACTGACCTACTTGAAAGAGATTCTTCACCGGTGTATTGATCGATTTCTTCATCTTCATGAAGTCCCTCAAAGGAAAGGTCTCGGAAGGATGATAATTCCATCCAGTAATCGAACCACCGCTGTTCAAGGTCTTTTCTTCCACAGAGAAAGGAGTGGCTACGATCCTGAACTCAACTTTCTCCCTAAGTGAAGGATATAGTCTAAAGAAGTTGGCCATTACATCATCCGCCACCTCTTCCTTCGTACGTTCATATTCCTCCACAGAAATCTCCTTTCCCCAGCCGTTCATTGCCTTTTGAGTCGTATTCAAGTTCAGAATTATTCCTGTCTTGCCTTCTGGAGCAAGAGACGGGTCTCTAAGGCAGGGAATGCTGATCTCCATTCCCGCCGTCTTGAAGTAATCTGGAGATTCATAGTCGCAGTATTTTGCAGC